>JAKAVM010000111.1 GCA_021827485.1 Actinomycetes bacterium | reverse complement strand
GTGTTTCTCGGCCAAGCAGTCGCGGTTGCAGGGACTGTGATGAGATCGACTTTGGAGTTAATTGACCAAGACCGTCTCATTGAGATGCCTGTTGAGGAGGACTTTCAACTGGGTGTGTCAATAGGTATGGCGACTTGCGGCTCGATACCAGTTTCAATTTTCCCAAGGTTGAATTTCCTTATGTTAGCGATGAATCAGCTGGTAAACCACCTGGACAAACTTCAACTTCTCCTAGAGCCTTCTGTGGCCCCTAAAGTAATTGTGAGAACTTCGATTGGTTCTGTTGATCCTCTCGATCCAGGGCCACAGCACAAGGGCGACATGACTGAACCACTGCGTCTGTTGTGTCCTCACATGAATGTTGTGAGACTTGATGATGCGAAGTCTATTGTTCCTGCCTATGAGGAAGCTCTGTTACGTGAAGATGGAGTTTCGAGCATTCTTATTGAGTGGGGCGACCTATATGGCAACTAGTACTGTTGATTGATATGAACGCAAGTATGAACCCTGCCCTGAACTCACCTATGAACCCTGCTCAATGGAGATTGCCGTTGATGCATAATAATATAGTAAGAGCCGATCTTGATTGCCTCATTGAGTATTTATCACAAGACGATCCTCGCTTAACCAATGGACCTAAAGTAGAAGAGTTTGAAAAAGCTTGGTCAAATTGGCTTGGAGTCGAGTCATCGGTGGTGCTCAATTCGGGTTCTTCTGCCAATGATCTTGCAATACTAGCCCTCTCACATCTCAAGGGCGTAGGAGAAGTCGTTGTCTCACCACTTGGTTGGGTGTCTGACATCGCTTCAATTATTCATGCTGGCTGTAAGCCAGTTTTTGTCGATATCGACCTAGCTACTCTGGCTCCGTCAGTCTCAGCAATTGAAAAGGCGATCACCAGAGAAACGAAAGCAGCGTTGCTGGTTCACATACTTGGACTTGCTGCTCTAACTCAAGAGCACATTGAGTTATTTGAGTCATTAGATACTGTCGAGTTGATTGAGGATGTTTGCGAGTCACATGGGGCAACAGTTGGCCTGAAAAAGGCCGGATCGTTTGGTTGGATGTCTTGCTTTTCGTTTTATTATGCACACCATCTCACAACAATTGAAGGTGGTGCAGTATGTACTAACGATATGGAAGTCTATGAAACACTGAGGATGCTTCGGGCTCATGGACTTGTGCGCGAAGTTAAAGACTCTGCTGTGCGAGCCTCTATCGTTGAGTCACACAAGGATCTAAATCCAGAATTTATTTTTCAATACGCAGCGCATAATATGCGTCCGACAGAGATTCAAGGGGTGCTCGGTTTAGCACAACTCGCCAGATTAGATGAGAACAATAAGGCTCGGACAAGGAACCTCATGCGCTTCCTAGAACAACTAGATGAGAAGCGCTTTTATACAAACTTTGCAACTGAGGGTAGTTCTAATTATGCGTTCATCATTATTCTTAGAGAGCCAGATACTAGATTGCGTGATGCAATGGAAAATAAAATGAGGGAGAATGGAATAGAGTTCAGGCGTGGACTATCTGGTGGAGGAAATCAATTGCGCCAACCCTATCTGCGTCGGCTATATCCAGATTTAGATCCAAAGGACTTTCCCAACGTTGAACACGTTCACAACTATGGGTGGTATGTAGGAAACTTTCCCGATTTGCAAGTTCAAGAGATTGATTGGTTGTGCGAGGTACTCCAAGGCCCGGTAAATTAACCCCCCAGCCTCTAACTGAGATGGGAGACCGTAGTTAGCGAAATTAACCCCAGCCTCTAACTGTCTTAGTGCCCAAGTTGTCGATGAGCCATCGATAGGTATGGCTCAAGCCGCGCTCTAGATCGTACTCTGATTTCCATCCCATCGAGATAAGGTGTGATCCATCTAGCACTTTAATTGGAGTTCCATTGGCACCTTGGCCCGAAAAAATTATCTCTCCTGCGTAAGCGGAAACGTGGGCAATTAAATTCGCTAGCTCCTTGATAGTGCAAGTGTCGGGAGTAGCAATGTTGATTATTGGATCGGCATATTTCAAATTGGCAAGGATTATCTCAATTGCACTTGCAACGTCGCTTGAATGTATAAATTGACGGATGGCCGAGCCGTCCCCCATAAGCGTGAGAACGTCTTGTTTTTTCTCGATACTTGTTATCACCCGTCTGAGGAGGGCAGGGACGACATGGGCTCGCTCCAGGGAGTAATCATCGTGAGGACCATAAACATTTGACGGTATCACAGTCGTCCAGCTCAAACCGCTGCTTCTTGCTTGAGACACTAATTCCACACCGATTAGTTTGGAAAGTGAGTAAGCTCGCGAAGTAGGTTCAATGGGTCCATCCCAAATGTCATCAGGTTTCATTGGTCGACTTATGTTATTTGGATAACAACATCCGCACCCAAAATAAATCAATTCGTCTATGCCAAGTTCGTAGGCGACCTTCAAGACGTTAGAAGTTATAAGTGCATTCTCAATGCCTAAATTCCAACCTGATTCAATATTTGAACTTATTCCCCCGACCACCCCGGCAGCACAAATTATTGAACAAGGAAGCAATCCGGAAATAGTACGCTTCACCTCATCTATGTTGGTTAGATCGCAATCTTTTCTTGTGATCGGTATTACTTGGAAAGAAGAATTCTGAAACCGTGTGGTAAGTTGACTCCCTATAAGGCCAGAAGATCCTAGTATGACAATAGATTTGTTCATTCCTATAGCCATATACTCTATTATAGTTGTTTTTAATCGCTTCGTCAGTACCAGACAAGATACGAGAAAACTGGAGAGTCACTTCTAATAACCAAGAGAGGAGTTACGTTGGCTGAGGTAATACCCGTGCAGGCTCCTAAAGATCAGAAACGGACCTTAGGAGCGTCGAGCGGAGACTGGCGTATCACCGGCGACATCGTATCTACTGTGGTCGATTCTGAAGACTGGGAAGTGCTTGATAAAGCATTGCCGCACGAATAAAGGAGGCTGTTAAAACTGCCGCGCAGTCATCAAAGGTGTTCTATCTTAATTGCCGCATCCAATAGATCCGTTGCTACAATATCGGCCTTCGATTCGCTAGATTCCATGGTTCCTGGGTCATTTCTAATAATAACCGAAAGCGCACCTAGGGATCGAGCGAATTCTACATCACTTTCCATATCACCGATAACAACCATTTGTTCGGTCGGGATGCCAAAATGCTTAGCTACTTGAACTCCCATACCGGGGCGTGGTTTGCGACATTCACAATTTTCCTCAGGGGCGTGAGGGCAGAAAATAATCTCATCTACGTATGAAGAATTCTTTTCAAGGAGCTCATTCATTCGAAAGTTGACTGAGAGTACATCATCTCTAGAGCAGTATCCTCTTCCAATAGCAGATTGATTGGAGCAAACAACCACAATTGGAGTCAGCTTTCGGAGCGCGCTAATCCCAAGGCAAGCATTGTCAAGAAGCTCAACCTGGATTGGATCAGCTAGATACGGAACATGCCGAATAATTGTTCCGTCTCGATCAAGTATGGTAGCTAGAAACTTCAATTATTACCTAAACCAAGTTCAAAGTTTTATTGTCAGAGCTTTACTGAGAATTTATAGAGAGCAATAAGCCAGTGCCACATCACATTAAAACATGCTAGTCTTTTTTCGATGAAGATTTTGGTAACTGGAGGAGCTGGATATATTGGATCAGTGATGGTCCCTGAGCTGCTTGGAGCAGGTCATAAGGTAATAGTCATTGATAACTTTATGTATAGACAGCCATCCCTGGCAGCTCACTGTTGGAATCCCAATCTGGAGATTGTGTTCGGTGATATTCGAAATCTGGAGCTGGTTGCCAGACATGCAAAGAGTGTGGATGCGGTGATCCCCTTGGCTGCAATTGTAGGAGCACCAGCTTGTGACCGAGATCCTAAGTTGGCGACATCAGTGAACTTTGATGCAACTGTGGCACTTTTTGAATTGTTGGGCAAAGAACAGCTGGTTTTGATGCCAACTACTAATAGCGCATATGGATCGGGAGATCAAGATAACTACTGTGACGAGACATCTCCGCTTCACCCCCTTTCTCATTATGCAGTAGAGAAAGTCCGAGTTGAGGAGCGCCTAATGGAGAGGGAAAATTCCGTAAGTTTCCGGCTAGCTACGGTGTTCGGGTTGTCACCTCGCATGCGATTAGATTTGCTTGTTAATAATTTTGTCTGGCGTGCCCTCAAGGATCGTTTTGTGGTTATTTTTGAAGGGCACTATCGCCGTAACTATATTCATGTTCGAGATGTTGTTGGTGCATTCTTGTTAGCCCTAAGTAATATCGATGATTTTCGAGGGGAAATTTTCAACGTTGGACTTTCTAGCGCAAATATTTCAAAGATTGGTTTATGTGAAGCAATTGCATCACAAATACCAGAGTTTGTTTTTCTAGAGGCGCAGATGAAAAGTGACCCCGATCAGCGCAACTATATTGTTTCAAATGTAAAGATTGAGGCTAAAGGTTTTTCTCCTAAATTTTCACTTGATATAGGTATAGCTGAATTGATAAAGGGGCTGCCAATGTTTGATGTTCCCCAGTTTGCAAACTTCTAAGTATCGTGATGAGTGGATCAGAAGAATATAACGACGCCGCGCCAGATTCCCCTCTCGTCAGCGTGCTTGTTCCGGTAAGAAACAGTGCACCGTTATTGCCGGAAGCTCTTTTTTCTATTTACTATCAAACCTATCCGAATTTGGAAATCATTATTGTAGATGATTGTTCTAGTGATCCGAGTGCACAAATCGCGGAAGTATTCGCCAAGACCGGATCTAACGTATACGTGTCGAGAAATCCTGAGCCAATGGGCTTTGTGGAGACTGCTAGAAGGTGCTATTTACAGGCAAAAGGAGAGTATATTAAGTTCTTACTTCCGCAAGATCGACTTCGCATTAATGCAATCGACAAACTAGTTAGCGCAATGTCGGAAGACGAAAGTGTAGTGCTGGCATCTTGCGGCCAGACTGGGATTGGAATCGATGGATCTGCTCAAGATATGCCTCTTGATGCCGATTGGTTCGACAAAAAAGAAGGTGTGGTGATCGGCCGTGTAGTTGGGAACGAAATGCTTTCAGCCGCTACAAATATCATAGGGGAACTTTCTGCTCTTATGTTTGAAAAGAGCCGAGTTCCAATAGAGAAGCTCTTTGGATTGGGCAAAGTCGAGCGCTTCAACTACCTAGGGGATTTTGCACTTATTCTCAGACTTCTGGCAACGGGTAATCTATATTATGTTGACGATACCCTAGCAGAAATCCGCGTCCAGGAGAATCATATTGTCTCCAGACCAACAGGCTTTTATAATTCGCTAACTGAGTGGCCATCGCTCTTGACTGAAGCCAAGCGAGTTGCCTATTTGGATCTTCCCTCAGACGAAGTGAAAGCCATGAGTAGGACTTTTTATTGGATAAGCGAGTTATTTCGTGCTGACCCCAACCAAATATTTATAAGCAGAATACCCGATGTAGTGGATCAGCTGTTCTCCCACATAGATCTACTCTATGAGCGAACCATGGGAACACGATATTCAATGATTATAGGCCCTGACGATGAAATCAGCGGTAAATGGATTATGGAGTTGTCGACTTTATTGAGTACTCAGATTGAGCTTATCCTGCTGGAGAGGCCTGGCGAGATGCCTACGTTCTCTATCGCCGATACTATGTTGCCGATCAAGACCATGGAGATGCCATTAGTCTTGCCTCGTTTTGCGACTTGGCAAATAGCTGTAAGTGGAGTAAGTGGACATTTCCTATTCTTCATGAACCAAGCAAGCTCGATTGCTCCTGAAGTTTATGTTGCTGGAGTCAAGGAGATGAGGAGGAATCCGAAATGCGGGTTGGTTAGGATAATAGATCTCAAGAGCGAGTTATCAGGCATTGTTATGCGCAAAGATGTATTCAGCAACATTTACGGTATACCTGAAGTCCAAGACGGACAATTGTCTAAGTACTCCTTTGAGCAACTTGCGCAGTGGCTATCCAACCGAGTGCTATCAATCGGTTTAGAGTCTAATTCCATACTACAAACTTCTGAGACAATACCAGACAGTTTTTGTAAAGTTGAGAGAAGCTAAGATAAATTCAAAATGATTAGATTCTGTTTCGATGAGTATTACCGTAAGGGAGATAACTTCGTTTTCAAGATTTCAGACGACAATCGGTCAAGACCAATAATATATTTTTGGATAACTAAAGCTGCAGTTCTAGGCTATAAGAATGTCGAGATCATTGGGGCAAATGATAGTTCAATAATTGATGGAAGGTTCGTCTACGTGTCAGAGATGCACTGGGAGCTTCCAGATTGGTGTAAGAAGTCTGAAGAGGATCCTCTACTAAGACCTGCGCAGCCGATCCTTGATGCTTTGAAGGAACGTAGAGCAATTATTCTGATTAGCTATGCTCAAGAAGGAAGGACTCACTTCAAGCAAGAAGAGGAAGATGAAATATCTGTATTCGATAAATTAGAGGATTTGTCGGAAGAGTTAGATTTGCTCCCAGATCAGTTATGGTTTGTAACTGGCAATTTAGATGCTAAAAAGGAACTTGAGCTATGGAAACAAGCAAGGAAAATCATCGAGCCCTCATTTATCTTGAGGACTTGTGAAATTTCAACCTTTGGTATAGGTCGAATTGCAAACGAATGCTATTACAACAGTCGTGGGCTTGCGCATATGACAACCGGAGGTTTTGCTTTTGAGGGTCAGAAATGTATTAGTTGGAAAGAAACAAAGATCTCACTTGTTGAGCGGAAATTTACCGCCCCAAGACTTGGTGAAGTTGGGAAGCTTCCAGATCCGAAATTCAACTATGGATGTTTGAGCCGTAACTTTCGTTTTCATCGTTGGTGGGCTCTTGAGCGTCTCTATCGAGAGGGAATTCTTGAAAAAGGACTTGTATCTTTCCCTAAGGTGACTGCCTATGAGCTGAGTCTGGTTTTTCGTGAGCCAATTCCAGCTGACTTAGTTGATCTTGTTGAGTCGTTGCCGAGATTCATTGACGTTGAATGGATTACTACTAGTCCTAATAACTTCAATGCCCAAAATATTGCTGCAGTAACACTTCCCCCAGATCAGCTAAATCGTGATTGCGCATTTGAGCTGGTTAATGAGACTTCCTATGATGGTACAACGTTAGTTACCGAGAAAACCATCAAAGCACTCTATGGTCGAGGTGCGTTTGCGGTAAACGGACCACAAGGAGTAATTGAGTACCTCAATTCGCTTGGAGTAGAAACATGGTCAAATTATTTTGATGAGTCCTACGATCAGGTGGAGGATGAAATAGAGCTCTCGGGTCAGTCGAAGCGCTTTGGCATACTCATGGATTCAATAATTCCGATTATTTCAGACGACAGTCGAGTGAGAAAGCTTTGTAAATCCCTTGCGAGCCAGCGTGATCGAAACTTCAAATGGTTAATAGAGGCCGAAAAGCCTTGGGATAGGTTGATCAGTGAGCTAGAAGGTGCAGTGTCGGACTTATGAGTGTGTAATCCTGGAAAATAGTGTTAATAATTTTAAACTTCGGAATGGTTCTGGGAAAATCTAGCAAGTATCAGTTGATTGATTAACCTGCTAGCCAGCTTACTTTAGGGAAAGCTAAGATAATCTGAGCTTAATAAATCCTCTCAAGATGTCGAGACTAATATTAGTTATAGCTTGATTGATGGCTAGGGCCACAGAATAAGGATCCATGTGAATTTAGGAAAACTCTCAGCAATTTTATGGGAAGAGCGCCAGCTACTTGAGCTACTCATATTCAAGTTGGAAGAGGAGAGTTTGGTAGTTGACTCTGGGCGTCACCACTGGTTGGGGCGCGCCACCTCAGAAATTCAATTCGTACTTAGCAATATTGAGTCGGCTGAAATTCGGCGTGAGGAGCTTACTAAGATTGTTGCTGGAGAGCTAGCACTTGGCCAGTCACCGGCTTTGGGTGAGATTGTGGATTGTTGTAGCGAACCTTGGGCTACCACTTTTTACGATCATCGAAAAGCGCTCAAGACATTGATCGAACGAGTATTGGAAATCTCTCACAAAAATAGAGAAGTACTTTCAAAGTACGTGATTGCGGTAACTGACGCTCTGTCTATTGTGGGTAAAGCTGCTGGGGAATCTAGCGGTCCTGGCTATAAGTCCGATGGAAGTGTTTTTGGCACTGGAAGAACAGTGCGCGTACTGGACGCGAGAGGTTGATGGACATTGGTTTGCGGCAAAGCTGAAAGCTACAAATCTGTGAACTACAAAGCCACAGAGTTTAAAAAGGAGTTGCCATGAGTGACATGGGTCTTTATATTGATGCATCGGCGCTAAATGCTCAACAGATTGCGATGCAGACTGTTTCGCAAGACATGGCAAATATTAATACGCCATATTATGCGCAAGAAACTCCAAATATGCAGACTTTCCAAGGCTCATCGTTTGGAAATGGTGGCGGGGTTATAGTTCCAAGCGTATCTCAAGTTACAAACACTATTGTTACCTCTTCTGCTATTACTGCCGATGGATTACTTTCCCAAACACAATCTCTTTATCAGGTTCTCAACCAGGCCCAAGCCCTTTTCCCTGAACCCAATGGGGGCGGACTACAGAGCCAATTAGCCCATTTCTGGTCAAGTTGGGACACGGTTGGAAATGAACCATCCAATGCTGGAGCAAGACAAGCACTTATAACCTCGGCTCAACAGATAGCTTCTACTATTTCGCAAACTTACAACTCTCTATCAACAATTCAGAGCCAGACAGTTTCAAATCTGAATACGACGATCAATCAGGCAAACAATATGCTCGACCAAGTAGCCCAACTCAATCAACAGATTGTGATTACCCAAGCAAGCAATGGTGATGCAAACTCTCTTATTGATAATAGGCGGCAGCTCCTCGATAAACTATCGCAATCAATTGGGGTAACTTATCGCGACAATCCAGATGGAGCTGCAACTGTGTATTTAGGTGGCCTTACTTTGGTGCAAGATAATCAAACTTTACAACAAGCCCCGCCAGTTCCAATTGTTCCACTCACGGTTACAACAACGGGTTCGGGAGCGACGCTGAGCGCTCAAGTTGAGTACACTGCCGCGCCCGGTGCCAATGTGGTGGCGCTGGGAGGAACCTCGGCCGGATTAGTTGCCTCTCTGCCTAAGCTTGGAAACTATCTGAATCAGCTCAATAATGTTGCCACGACGCTTGCAAGTGAGGTAAATAACCAACAGGCGTCGGGCTACTACTGGGCCGGAGGTGCTGGGTCAAGCCCATCGGCGACTGGAGCAACATCTTATAGCGGTAATGTTGACACCTCAGGAAATCCGCTCAGCATATTTGTCAACTCACTCAATGGAACAACTGCTGGTCTTAATGCCTCAAATATAGGAGTGGATACGACCGTTGCGGCCAACCCGTTTTACTTGGCGGCAAGTAATCAGGGGACACAGGTATCAGTGGAGTCAAGCGTTCCAACCCCGTCAAGCACTGTAATAAACGCATCAAATGATACCGTGGATGTCACCGTAAATGGAACTGCATTCTCATTTACGATACCCAATGGGACTTATACTAATGGTAATGGTGCAGGATCGCTTGCAAATGCGGTCAACACTGCCCTTGGAACAGCTTTACCCTCTTCATTATCTGGTGATTTGACAGTAACGCAGAATCCAGCAGGATACCTAGTTATACAGGGAATTGGGGCTACGAATTCAATTCAGCTCACAGGTGGGATAGCGCTTTCCTCCATTGGACTCTCTGTCATGCCAATAGCGATGACTTCTTCGGTACAGCAAAACAATGGAATAAATGCCCAGCAGATGGCTGAGCTTGCCAACAACCTATCGGGTGCCGATCCAATCTATCAAAATCTTGTATCGCAGATTGGTACGGATGTATCGGGAGCAAATACGACGATGAATGCTCAACAGACCACTACCCAGAATGCCGATCAGATTTTCCAGGCCCTTTCAGGTGTATCAAGTGATGCGGAGACGATTGCAATGCAGACCTATCAGAATGCTTATCAGGCAACTTCAAAAGTATTAGTGAGCGCGCAAGCAATGCTTGCCTCACTAATAGCGGCTACTTAGATCGTTAGTATAGGAGGCGAATAAATGTCAGAAATGCTTCGAGCTACACCAGTGGCAATTGATCAAGAGTTGATAAACAATCTTGATAATAATATGAACTCTCAGGCTACCACCCAAGAGCAGCTCTCTACTGGATACACCGTCAATCAGCCATCTGATAACCCTGCAGTAATCGGGCCAGTACTATCTACAAACTCCTTGATCAACCGCACAGGCCAATACATTCAAAATGCCAATGACGGGCTCTCTTTCCTAAATCAAGCAAACAGTGCAATGAACCAGGTTTCTCAGTTGCTTGATGAAGCAAAGTCACTGATAGTACAGATAGGTGGGCCTACGGCTCAGATGGGAACAACCTCTCCACCCGACCAAATAGCGGCGCAGCTTCAAGGGATCGTGACTAATATGCTAAGTCTGATGAACGAAACCTATCTCGGGATGCCGATTTTTGGAGGAACTGCGATGAGCGGTTCCCAGGCTTTTGACAGTTCGGGTAATTATCAGGGCACCTCAGTCCCCCTGTTGCGGACCGTCGCTCCAGGTACATCGATCCAAGCAACTCTTGTCGGAAGTAGCGTTTTTGGAAGCGGTGCTACGGGGATTATTGGAGTACTCAACAAGACAATTTCAGATATCCAAGCAGGTAATTATGGTACGGTTCAGAGTACGGATCAAAATGCCTTTGATGGCGTGAACAATCAGATTCAAACTTATGGAACCACAGTGGGTGCACTGTATCAAGCAATGCAACAAGCTCAGCAGTCAGCAACTCAAACCCAGACAGTTTTGAAGAATCAGATTTCAAATCTGATCGATACAAACGTTGCCCAGGCAACTACTAACTTGCAACAAGAGCAAAATACTTATCAAGCGGCTCTTTGGGCAGCAGCCCAAGTGAACAAATACTCTTTGATCCAGTTTGTAAGTTAGAATCGTCAAAGTTGTGGGAAGAGAAATTGAGGAGCAGTAAATGACACAAGAAAGTTCTTCCGGAACGGATTTACTTGCCAGTAGTTCACAAGAAAGTATATCTCTACCGGTAATTCACTTTGAACAGGGTTTACCTGGTTTTGGTGATGCAAAGAAGTTTGTGGTTGTTCCAATGGAAGAAGCGCTAAGACCGTTTTGCCGAATGATTTCAATGGACAAAGAAGGACTTCAGTTTGTGGTTGTACCCCCTCCTTACTTCTTTCCCAACTATGAGATAGAGATAGACGAGACAACAGTAGACCAATTAGGATTTGAAGACGCATCTGACGTAGTTGTACTGCTTATTGTTGACGCAAGAACACCGCCGGAACCCCCAACGGTTAATCTGATGGCACCAGTTGTGTTTAACAAAAATACCTTGCAGGCTGCCCAAATAGTATTGCACGGCACTGATTTTTCTCCCGAAACAGTGCTTCCAAGACCAAATTCGATCTAAGAACCGAATTTACTAGGAATCGGCCTTAGGCTTACTTGGTTTTTTCAGTTGAGCGATATTCTTAGGGGCAAGCGTTTTGGCATCTTTGACCTCTTTGGGCTCCAGCGTCAAGTTCTTTAGTGAGTCAAGCGAAGAATCCTCACTTGAAACGGCGGAGATGTTTGCAGCTTGCACCAGACGATACACCTCTTCCCTATGTACATCTACTGACCTTGGAGCGTCAATGCCGATTCTTACATGGTCATGATGTATCTCTAAAATAGTAATAACAATGTCATTACCAATCATAATTCTTTCATCAACACGTCTACTGAGAACTAGCATAAATGGGGCAACTTAGGTAGCATATCAACCTTCTTCATCGGTTTCGCTTTCGTCTTCAAAGGGTTCATCGTCGTCAAACTCTTGGGAGTAGTCAGACAAAGAGTCGAGGGCCATATCCTCATCGACTAAAGGATTATTCTCAAAATCTAACTCATCACGTTCGGACCTGGTCTCGAAAGCCGAATCGGGCAGATAAGCATTGATCACGTTTACTATAAGGGCAAGGCCAACCCAGGAAATAATCAGCGCAACGAGAAATCTCGCTAATATGCCAGCTAGGCTTACATTGCCCTTGACAAAGCTATACAACGCAGGAGCACTGAGTAGCAAGGCCAAACCAAGGACCAGATGAAGCGTAGGAAACCAAATTGGCCTACGCTCATCTAGTTCCTCTATTTCTGGAAGTTCGAAATTTTCAATAGGGTGTAGATCGCCCGTATCGTCGGGTGCCAGAAAGGTCTCCTTCTAACAAATTGCAAGTCGTTCGGATATGATACTAGACCAAACTTCATCAGTAGCCTTTTCTCCGTCAATTAATGCAATTGGGATGCCACAGGCAAGAACCGAAGCAGGGGTCATGGTGGCACCTCGGCCACGAATGGCCAAGCAGTCAACTCTTCCGATATCAATTGCCCATGATGCAACGTCTTCGGGTTTATGGGTCGATTCTACGATTCCACAAACCATATCAGGGCTAAGCGCTTCGATAATCTCTTTTGCCCACTGCCTTCGCATATCAGACAGTGATGCATCCATAGCAATAATTGTTACTTTGTCCTTGTCGTTCCAGCGCGGACGGCGCTTCTCGGCAACATCCTTGGTGGGTATTAGCATCCAAGCCGGAATATCCGCAGCGTCTTGCTGGGGAGCTGCTACTACGACTTCATTTGGGTCTACACCCTGGTCTTGAGCGAGCGATGCCGCCAGTTTTCGAGCATGGCTAATTTCACCAGCGACAATAAGGATTTGGCCAATACCACTAGGTATTGCTGGAGCGTTTGGAAGTTCCCTTAACCCGCTTATAAAAAGTTCTAGTGCGAATTTTGGATTATCGATTTCGCTCGGGTCTTCAACCAGCAGTTTGGCGATTTTGGGGATATCAGCATCAGCAAGGAGCGCTGCAGGAAACCCGATGCGCGATAGTCCCGTCGGGAAAAAGGGAGCCGCTTGAAATACTTCTGCTAATAGTGTTGATTTTTGAGAAGCACGGGCGACCATTGACTGGTGCTTCCATGCAAATATGATTTCTTCCCACTCTTTGGAATTTAGTTTCTCAGGTGAGGAATCTTGGCTAATACCAATTTGGTCGGGTTCAGCCGAACTCCAACCAATTTCACCTGCAATTCGCGCTCGATTTAGAAGCTGAACGATTTCTGTTGGAAGTGCTGGTGCTTCTCCGAATATTCCAAACTCTTCGGTAGAAAGCATACTTAGTTCATCGGAATCAAATAAAGGAAATGGGGGGGAGACGCGCTCTAATGCGGTCGAAGATGTACCTGGAGTCCGAACAGGCATTAGGTATGAAAGATCAACCTTGTGCTCTCCTGATCCTTTGTAAGACTTGGCTTTATTGGTAGCTTTCGCACTTGCCTGCATTGGGTTGATATCGGCAGACTCGACTGTTGCCGAGACATCAACTTGACTATCCAAATCGCGATCTGTGACTTGTTCGTCGCTTGGACCAGTCTCTAGGCCCCGCTCGTCGTCAGATCTCGGAACGAGGAAGTATGCCCAATATCGCATTGCAAGATAATCTGATTCGGAAAGTACGGGTGTATCTTGTACGTTCATACTTGTTTGGTAAGTCTCAGGCGCGCTGTCTTGGACTGGGTTGTTAGATAAGGGGGTGCCAGCGAAGGGGGTACTAGGGCCTGGTGCGCTAGGAGTAGCAACTAATGGTTCGCTTAGTAAATCGTCACTATCAGGTAACGTAAAATCATCAGGTTCATGCTGAGCGGAAACATCAGGGTTGTCAGAATCTGATGGACTAAAGTATCTTTGGCGAATAAGACTGTCCATGCCGTTTTGACGGCCAGGGGCACCTTTGCCAGGGGCACCTATACCAGGGGAAGCAGTATGTGGGACATTGCCTTGTCTCAATCGTTTTGCATTAGTGGAAATAGAATTTGGCTTTGCGCGAGACGCCATCTTTCGGGGAGCATTCCCACCGGAACCCAGATTGCGCTTCCTCGCGGCATTTTTCAGCTGCGTCTTACTATTGCTTCGTTGTGTAGTTGACTCCGCGCTTGACGACCGGTTTACCGACGAAAGTCCTGAAGGAACTTCAACTGTAAGTTCGAAAAGTTCTCTGGCAAAGAATCCAAAAAGCCCACCTCTCCTAACTTTCTGGGCACGAATAATCTTGGCATCACTGCCGACTTCACGTCTTACTTTCTCAATCAATGAGTTTATGGACGTTCCTTCGAACTTCTTGGTTGGCATCTAGTTCACACCCAACCTTCGTAAAGTAAAGTATAGATGTCTCATGCTGCAGCGCTTGCCAAGCTAACAATCCCTACACGATTCAATCTGAACTGAGGACCCAACTCGCTAGTCGATAGCACGCCCAGACGAGGGGCTGGAGCCTTGAGTAATTTACGTAGGGCAGGCCTAATCCTTGAACCGCAAACTAGTATGGGGCTGGTCCCTTGTTTTTCAGCTTCGCTAGTCAAACGCGCCACCTCTTGAACAATAATCTCCGCTTGGTTTGGGTCAATAGTCAGCACAAGTCCATCTTCGCCTGGTTTTAGAGATTCTGCCAATGCGTGCTCTAATGTTGCATCGAGCGTTATTACTGAGAGAACTCCATCTGTGGCGTAAATGGAGCAAATCGCTGGTCCGAGGGCAATTCTAGCCGCATCTAAGAGGGCCTCGTACTCTTTGGTCTGTTTAGCTTTCTCAGTTACTGCCTCTAGAATCCTGACCATATCTTTAATGGGTACCCCCTCGTCCAGCAGGTCGCAGAGGACCCTTTGGATCTCGGCCAAGCTAACTTGCGCTGTGCCAATTTCCTCGACGACAACTGGGTCAGTTGCTTTAACCACATCGATGATTGACTTGAGCTGTTGCCTGGAAAGCAGACTACCAGCGCTTGATGCTACAACCTCTCCTAAATGAGTAGTGATAACCGAGGATCGGTCGATAACTGTTACACCTGACATGACTGCAAGGTGCCTGAACTCCATGGGCACCCACTTTGCGGCCAATCCAAAAACTGGCTCACGGGTGGGCTCCCCCGGAAGATCTTCGATGCCATCCCCAATTGCTAATACGTGTCCTGGAGGGGCGCTACCTTGCGCTACTTCGACCCCGTGAAGTCGTATTAGATACTTTCCACTTTCTAGATTTACATTATCTCGGGTTCGGACCGGTGGAATTACCAATCCCTTCTCGGATGCAATTTTCTTTCGAAGTCCGCGCACTCTTTCAAGAAGATCGCCGCCGCGAGCCGGGTCCACTAAGTCAATCAGGTCAAAAGAAAGCTCCAATTCAAGAGCATCAACTTTCATCTCCCCAGCTAAGGTTTCAGGAGTAAGTTCGATAGGGGTAGTACTAGTTTCGATTGGGGGAGGTTCAAGAATCTTGCGTTCTGAAATCCTTCTTGCTCTTTCTGCGATAACAGCTACCGAGATGCCAACTAAGAGGAATGCAATATGAGGAAGACCTGGTATCAGTCCAATAATCGCGATGAAAAGGCCCGCCATGAATATTGCACGATTCTGTCTAGAGAATTGAGTGAACAGGTCAGATCCGAAGTTCGAGTCATCTTCGCCAGCTGCTCTGGTGACTACAAGACCAGTTGAGATTGACATGAGTAGAGCTGGAATTTGTGATACTAAACCATCTCCAACCGATAAAAGACTGTAGGTCCTAATTGAAGTAGCAAACGATAGATGGTGTTCGACTACTCCAACAATGAATCCAGCGATGAGATTGATAAGAACAATAATAAGTGCTGCAACTGCATCGCCCCGGACAAACTTAGATGCACCGTCCATTGCTCCGTAGAAATCGGCCTCAGATGCGATTTTCTCTCGTCTGTGCTTTGCTTCGGTTGCATTGATGATGCCAGCGTTCAGGTCTGCGTCTATTGCCATTTGCTTGCCCGGCATTGCATCTAACGTAAACCTAGCTGCGACTTCGGCAACTCGTCCTGCACCGTTGTTGATTACGACGAACTGAATAACAATTAGAATCAAGAATATTACTAATCCGACGACGATTGATTGACCAACAACAAAGTGACCAAAGCTTTGTATGACGGTTCCAGCGTAAGCGTGGGTGAGAATCAACCTCGTGGCAGAGACGTTGAGTGAAAGCCTGAACATTGTTGCCACCAATAACAACGAGGGGAAAACCGAAAAATCAAGTGGCCTAGATACGTGCATGGTCATGAGCAGGACAATCAAAGCACCTGTAATGTCGATTGTGATTAGCCCATCGAGCAGAAAAGTAGGCATGGGAATAACCAACATTCCCACTACTAAAACTACGGCCGCCGGAACGGCTATCGTACCTATCCTCTTGGAACGCATGACACCTTATCGTCTGGTCAGGCCGCTCCTTGGCTAGCTAGCATCTATTGCCATCCTGGCGTTTCCTAGAATTATATCGGCACTATGTTACTAGTGCTTGAGGAGGGGCTTAACTTTTTGTCGAATTATTGCTAACCCTAGAGAGGCTAATATCAAAGCTGGCAGGCCGTCGACTGAAAGGGTGAAGTCTTTGATGCCAGGTCAAGAAGTGGCAAAAAGAATGGCCGAGTACTGCTAAAAAATGGTCGATCCACTGGCAAATACCATGTATTACCAGCTTTCCAAAAGACTCGTCTTCTTCTAGCTCTCTAGCTGAGTTTCTTGCCCAACTCGTCCAGTCGGGAGCTCCAAAGTCTAGACCTAGCTGGCTCCATCCGATCTCCCAACATCATCGAAGCTACAACCACAGTTGCCGGCTCGTCGGGCCATCTCGCATACAACAACTCTAAGAGTTCATCTGCAACAGTTATATCCATTGTCGTTATCTCGGCCAAGATATTTTTTAGATTCCAATGTGGAACAACGTTGGCGATAATACTAAGGGCGACGTTGGCTTGGCGGGCTATATCTAGGCTTTGTTGCAAAGGGTAAATCGAGCGACCGAGACTAAGTTGAGAAAGTATCAGCTCTATGGCTGAGCGGAAATCTTCTAAGTGAATATAGTTGTCGATTGCAAGTTGCGCGGCAATTGAAATATCCCAGATCGAGCCAAAGTCATCTGGTTGTTGGAAGTTTGTTTGCTTCAAAATGTGATTGGATCGTTCGAATTCGGTCCTAGAGTTGAAATACTTTCCCTTAGCATTTTTCACAAGTGCATCAAGGTAAGCCGCAAGGACGGGACTTGTCGATATATCCCCAAGTAACTTCAGGCTTTCTTCGGCCAAAGCAAATTTATCAATGGCAATAGCAGATCGAATTATTCCCTCATAGGCCATTCGCTGTTCAATTGGCGAAATTGAAGGCTCAAGGAGACCTTGCTGGAAGGAGTCTATTGCATCGGAAAAGTTGGCCTGGTCCAAGTAAGTCCGCCCTAAACTGATATAGACATGCGAAGGGAAAGGACTGGATTCAATCTCTTTTACCGCCTGTGCGGCAATACGTAAATTGCGCTCCTTCTTTGCTTGAATTTGAGATTGTGTAAAGTTTTCACTATGATGTCGTAGAACGATAGAATCTGTGAAAATAAAGTCTACTTCAGCATTACTGAGTTTCTTGCGAATCTGCTCATGAATCCGTCCAGCCCATTGGCAACGACTTTTTCTGATCAAGCGAAGACCCTTCCACCTTCGCTGTGAGCGACCAACACCTTGCGCTCCGTCGACCACTTCAATCTGGACAGCATCTACGTCAGCTATAGATCCGGTCTTAGAACTTGCAATGGCATCAAGAGTGAGGCTCAAAGAATCTTTGTCTAGGCGATCGATAGTCTCATCTGCGTCAATGATAAAAACCCAATCGTTTGAGCACTGGTTTAGAGACTCATTTCTTGCCCTGGAAAAGTCATCATCCCAATATCCATGAATTAGCCTGATCAGACCTGGATAAGCATTTGAAAGGTTTGAGATGATGTTGGTTGTTTGGTCCGTCGAGCCCGTATCGTAGACAACGATTTCCTCTGCCAGCCCAATCAAAGAATTGATCGAATCTATTATGGTTGATTCCTCGTTTCTAACGATCATCGAGGCTGATATGTGAAAACAAACTGCTTGGTTTACGTTATTAGTAGAAACTGGTAAATTCTTTTCTCTAAAGTTTTAACTTTCTCTAGCCGATTCCATTAAACGAAGTTATAATATTCAAACAGGCTAAGGAGGGCCTGGCTAGAAAATCGGTATCGGTCATTTCCTCCAAAGTCTAGTTTAACACAGTCGAGAATCTAAGGAATGAGGTATCGACTAAAGCATGGAGGTTAGTAAATGTCTTCTCTAGTAGTAAATTTCAATGCTGAGGCTGCAAATGCGGTTCTCAATCTAGATTCAACTAACTATCAACTATCTCAGGCAATCCAGCAGCTCTCTTCGGGTCTTGCTGTACAGTACTCCTATCAGGGGCCTGCATCCTGGTCAATATCTCAGTATTTGCAGTATCAAAATGCTGGTGACACCCAGGGCG
>JAKAVM010000017.1 GCA_021827485.1 Actinomycetes bacterium | reverse complement strand
CCGATGTCGCATGGCGCTGCGGAGGGAGATATGTCGCCGCGCTGGTCGGTGGTGGGACATAGGGTGACCTTCGATCCGTTTACCGTTATGCTCGTGCCGGTCGGTATGGCGCCGATGGCTTTGTTGCCGGTAGTAGGCATCATCGTCTGAGTCGAGCCACCGTTGTTGGCGAGAGGGCCGAGGTCCTTGGAGACACTGGGGTCGGTCACATCCCCCGTGCCGCCGTTGAGACAGCCGTTGTTCGACGGTGCAGCGTTGTAGCCGTCGTCGTGCCATGTTGCGTGGTTGTTGGCGCAGGAATCGGCCAGTATGGAACCGACAACGGTGAGGGTGCCAGATATGTCGTTGAAGATACCACCACCAGCGCCAGCCGTATTGCCCGACACGGTTGAGTCGGAAACGGTGAGGGTACCGGATAAGTTATTGATACCACCACCAGCGCCAGCCGTATTGCCCGACACAGTGGAGTTGGAAACGGTGAGGGTGCCGTATAAGTTATAGATACCGCCGCCGGAGCCGCCGGAGCCGCCGGAGCCGCCGGAGCCGCCGGAGGTCGTATTGCCCGAGATGGTCGAGTCGGAAACGGTGAGGGTGCCGTAGCTGTTAGAGATACCGCCGCCTGCGCCGCCGGAGGTCGTATTGCCCGAGATGGTCGAGTCGGAAACGGTGAGGGTGCCGTATAAGTTATAGATACCGCCGCCGGAGCCACCGGAGGCCGTATTGCCCGACACAGTGGAGTTGGAAACGGTGAGGGTGCCTTCGTTGCCGATGCCGCCGCCGGAGATGGGGGCGTTCCCTCCAGTGATCGTCACCCCGTCGATAGTGGCGGTGACCCCGCTGTTCACCGTCACGACCGTGTTTTTATTATTGCCATTGAGCGTATAGGGACCCGTCGTGCCCGGTGCCGGCTCGATGGTGACCGACTTTGAGATGGTGAAGGTTCCCGAGTAGGGATTGGTAGCCGGAGCAGGTTCCAGGTAGATGGTGGAGCCAGTGCCGGCATTATTTAGCGCGGTGGTTAGGGAGCAAGGCGCTGTGTCGGTGCAGGACGCGCCAGCACCAGACGGGCTCGCATAGACCGGTGGGGCGACGCCACCCGTCTGCACCGCCCCGATGTCGCATGGCGCTGCGGAGGGAGAGGTGTCACCGCGCTGGTCGGTGGTGGGACATAGGGTGACCTTCGATCCGTTTACCGTTATGCTCGTGCCGGTCGGTATGGCGCCGATGGCTTTGTTGCCGGTAGTAGGCATCATCGTCTGAGTCGAGCCACCGTTGTTGGCGAGAGGGCCGAGGTCCTTGGAGACACTGGGGTCGGTCACATCCCCCGTGCCCCCGTTGAGACAGCCGTTGTTCGACGGTGCAGCGTTGTAGCCGTCGTCGTGCCATGTTGCCTGGTTGTTGGCGCAGGAATCGGCCAGTATGGAACCGACAACGGTGAGGGTGCCAGATATGTCGTTGAAGATACCACCACCAGCGCCAGCCGTATTGCCCGACACAGTGGAGTTGGAAACGGTGAGGGTGCCGTATAAGTTATGGATACCGCCGCCGGAGCCGCCGGAGGCCGTATTGCCCGACACAGTGGAGTTGGAAACGGTGAGGGTGCCGTAGCTGTTAGAGATACCGCCGCCTGCGCCGCCGGAGGCCGTATTGCCCGACACAGTGGAGTTGGAAACGGTGAGGGTACCGCCGTTGAAGATACCGCCGCCTGCGCCGCCGGAGGCCGTATTGCCCGACACAGTGGAGTTGGAAACGGTGAGGGTACCGGCGTTGAAAATACCACCACCAGCGCCAGCCGTATTGCCCGACACGGTTGAGTCGGAAACGGTGAGGGTGCCGGAGTTGTTGAAAATACCGCCGCCGCTGGGGGCCGTATTGCTCGAGATGGTGGAGTCGGTGAGTGTAAGTGTGCCCGAGTTGTAGATACCGCCGCCTGCGCTGGGGGCGTTTCCGCCAGTGATCGTCACCCCGCCAATAGTGGCGGTGACACCACTGGCCACCGTGACAACCGCGCCAGCCTTTTGGCCGTTAAGGGTGTAGGGACCGGTTGTGGACGGCGCCGGCTCAATGGTGACCGACTTTGAGATGGTGAAGGTTCCCGAGTAGGGATTGGTAGCGGGACCTGGTTCCAAGTAGATGGTGGAGCCAGTGCCGGCATTATTTAGCGCGGTGGTTAGGGAGCAAGGCGCTGTGTCGGTGCAGGCTGTGCCGGTACCGGTCGGGCTCGCATAGAGCGACGGAGCGACGCCGGGTGACGTCACTGTCACTGTCACCGCCGGGGAGGAGGTCGATGGTGAAAAGAGCGAGGTACCGTTGAAGGTGGCGGTGAGCTGATAACTTCCGGAGGTCGCAAAAGACGTGACGCAAGCGTACTTGCCAGATGCGAGTGGCTCATCGGCTGATGACGTTGAACCGTTGCAGACGAATGTCGTCGCCGGATCAGAGGAGAACGTTACCGTACCCGAGGGGGTGGTGCCTACCGACGATGTGACCGTCGCGGTGAAGGTGATCGGTGCTCCGGGTGCCACGGAGGTGGCCGATGCGACGAGAGAGGTAGACGTGGGTGAGGCTGGTGGAGACGGAGGTGGCGTGGAAACTGGCACGGCCAGGTAGAAGGCACCGATGTCACAGGGTCCTGCCGAGGGTGTCGTGCCGCGCTGGTCGGTTACTCCACACACAGTCGTACCGGCCTGCCCGGGTTCCGAAGCCAGCAGGCTAAAAGTCGTGGGAACAACTCCAAGTGCTGGATCCGCCAAAGTTGTGGAAGGACTGGGCGTGGTCACAAGTGGCACTGTCTGGGTGGGTCCGCCATTGGATCCAATTGTGCCGAGATAATCGTCTATGACCACTCCGTACGTGGAAGTGCCATCAGCCGTACTACCGCTGTGGCTTCCCGTTCCCGTTAGAAGGCAGGTTCCGTCGTCGTCGATGTTGTAACCGGAATCGGTAATAGCGCCTGTTCCGCAGGCACCTCCTGTAGTCGCTGATCCCACCAGCAAGGTGGCAGCCATGCTGGCCGTCCCACCAGCGTTTTCGAGACCACCTCCATTTACTGTGCCGTTCACGCCCGGTGTCGCGGTCGAGGGCCCGGAGCAGCCTCCAAGGGTGCCTGTAGCCCCACCCAATCCGTAAACGGCACTGTTGGCCGAAATCGTCGAACTCTCAACGGTTAAGGTACCAGTGTTATAGATGCCTGCACCGTTCCCGTTGCCACCGTTGCCACCGTTGCCATTCATTATCGTAACGCAATTTCCTCCCGCACCCCCACCCCCACCGGTAGCCAAGTTTCCTGCGATGGTCGAACTCTCAACCGTCAAAATTCCGGTGTTATAGATGCCTGCCCCTTGTGCATTGCCGCCGAAGCCTCCAGTGCCAGCGCCTGCCCCGCCGTCGGACCCACCAGTGCCACCAGCCCCTGCCGTGATTGCGTTATTCACTATTGCAGAGTCGACAATTGTCAGCGTGCCAGCGTTGGAAATCCCGCCTCCTTGCGCGTTGCCACCTGTTCCTCCGGTTCCGCCCATAAGTAAACTTGTCCCAGCAGTACCGGTGCCGCCCGTTGTTCCCGTGAGCGAACCTTTGGCAACTGTTACGTTCTCAAGGATCACAGTTGAGGTCGAGCCGATACTTAGCACCTGATATAGGCTGTTGCCATCCAGGGTGGCCGTGGAGCCGGAAGTATTATCGATAGTCAGAGTCCCTGCCAGGCTAATAGACAGAGTAGAGCCGTTTATATAATCACCCGCGGCTAGATCAATGGTGTCACCGCTGACAGCAGACGAAATCGCGTATGCAAGCGTGCATGGAGTAGTCGAGGGGCAAGCGCCCGAACCAGCTCCGCCTAAAGCTTCAGCGTAAAGAACCGTGGATGCACCTGCAACACCAACACCAAAGAGGGCAAATCCCGATGTGACGACAGTGATGCAAGCTACGACAGAGATGAACCTGCCTAGACGATCACGCAGTAAGCCCGATATTAAATGACCTACTCTACCCATTGCCACCACCGCACTCCTTACCCGAGGCCGCTCAATAGGTATTACTAGCCACCAACCAGTCTCGATAGATTTTCTGGCATAAATTGTAACAAGTACCAAATTGTTCCGTCAATTTATGGCAAAAAGCCAGGCTCAGTTATGCAAGAAGTACTCCTAAACTGGCGCCTCTAACTCTAAACGAGAGGCGCGAGTCGGCGGCTGGTGGTCCCAGAGATCGCAGACAAGATCATTCTTGATGGCGAGATAGGCTTTATCCTCCCAAAGATTATGGATCTGGAGGGGATCGTTGTTTAGATTGTAAAGCTCGCCTTCAGATCCATCGTGCAGTGTGCCCGGCAGATAGGCGCTAGCGACCCACCCATCGCGGGTGATGGTACGTATGTGCACATCAACTCCAAAAAGTTCGCTGTCCCATTCGGTAAGCACTCGTTCAAAGCCCTTATTATCTGCATCTACGTCGCTGATCGGTAAAGACTTGCCTTGCATCCAATCTTGACTGTCAATGCCTGCAATTGTACAAAATGTCGGAGCAAGATCTACTAAGCCTACAGGTTTGGAGACAGTGGCGGGTGTTAGATTGGCTGACGGCGCGGGTCTCCAAATCAAAGGAATTCGCATGAGGGAATCAACATGATACGGTCCCTTGAACAGAAGGCCAAAATCGCCTTGAAACTCCCCATGATCTGAGGTGAAAATTATATCTAAGTCTTCAGTCCAGCCGCGTTGGGATATGAATTTAAGGACACGACCTAACGCTTCGTCGATTAACTCGCACTCAACTGCATTGCGTGCATTTATTTCTCGTATCTGATCGGTACTAAGTGTTGCCGGAACCCACTTTTGGGGTGCTTCGTAGTTTGATACCAAAGTGCCGTCGTACCACATTCGCCAATGACGAGGTTTGTTTTCTAAAATTGCCTCACGCTCAACCCTGTCTTGGGGATACCCTTGCGGTAATGGTACGTCTCGCCAGTCAATCCTCTTCATTTCTGCTTGTGGTGGGTCCCAGGGATGGTGCGGATCGGGAAAGCTCATCCAACAAAACCATTTTTCGCTATCGTCAAGACTGCCGAGCCAGTCAATTGTTCGCTGAGCTACCCAATCGGTGTGGTACCAATCTCGCTCAATTGGATTCACTTTCACTTGAGGAGCCCCCGTCTCACCCCCGCCTTGAGCATTAACCTGGAACCTTGAGTCAAGCACCGGATAGTAACCTCCGAGTGCATCAGGGTGGTTCTTGGCGAGCCAACGAGCATAGTGAAGCGGCCCTAGTGCACCGTGGGTAGCGAATTCAAGATGTTCAAAGCCTCGATAAGATCCTTGAGAGGGTTCACCGGGACTCTGGGCAAGGCTATTTTCATAAAATCTTAGAAAAGGATCCATGTAAGGCTGAAAGTGTGCCTTGCCAATTAGGGAGGTTCGATATCCGTGCTCACTCAGGACCTGTGCAACAGAGGGAGCATCCTGGGGCAGGGCCACACCGTTCATCCAAACACCATGGGTTGTTGGGTATTGACCTGTCAATATCGTCGAGCGAGATGGCATACATACCACTGACTGAGGATGGGCTCTCTCGAATCTGATACCACTTCGAGCAATACTGTCAATAATAGGAGTTCGTCCGATTATAGAGCCATTACATCCTAGAGTGTCATAACGTTGCTGGTCGGTAGTTACAAAAAGGATTTTACGGCCCAAATTATTAGTTCCTTTCTACAATGGTTTTGAGGTTGTGAAGAGCATTGCCCCCGGCGGCCCCAATTACAAGAGCCATCGTCGAAGGATCAGCATCAACAGAGTATGCGATAAGGCATCTATCATCTCCAATTTGGAAAAGATCTATCGTAGACAAATGTTCTACGACGAATGGGGCGTTGATTTTATATTGAAAACGGTGTTGAAGCGGGTCGTTAGTTACGATCTCTTCAGTAATGGAGATTCCACTATTAGTTGTAATTGTACGTAAATTACCTTCAAGAGTTGAGCGAATAATTCCGGGAAACCATTCTTGTATTCGAACTGGGTCTCCAACAAAATTCCAGACCTCTTTGGCACTAGCTTCAATAATGACATGCCTTCGGACACTTGCCCGATCCATAGAATTATTTGTTGTTGACAATTGGCAAGTTTTTCGGGCTAAGCCGGAGCAAACCCGACAATTGGTGATGATATAGTCCGACCACCTAAGGAACCCACAAAGCCAGCATCGCCAAAAGCAAAGACTCCACCGTCGGATGCAACCATCCAATAGCCATGGCCCGTGGCGGTAGCTACCATTGCGTTAATCGGCTCTTTCGGAGTAAAGGAGTTTGTTCCACCCGCCGGAAGAGCCGGATTTATTTGTCCAGATGAACCATCAAAGCTAGCGTCACCAAAGGCAAAGATTCCTCCATCAGAACCGACCATCCAGTAACCATTACCAGATTTCGTAGCAACGATTGCGACAATCGGTTTGTTGGGAGTAAAGGAGTTTGTTCCACCCGCCGGAAGAGCCGGATTTATTTGTCCTGCGGATCCGTGAAATGACGCATCGCCATATGAGAAAATTCCTCCATCACCTCCGAGAAGCCAGTAACCTAATCCATCAGAAGTAGGTACCATAGAAACAATTCCTTTATTGAGCGTAAGTGAGGAAGCGTCACCATAGGAAACAGCATCACCAGCGGTAATAACTTGACCGGTTGCTGAGGCCATCCAATAGCCCTGGCCTGTGGGTGTCGAAGCGATAGCGACAATGGGACCTTGAACCGAGCTATTTTGGATGAGTTTTGGAGCATCTCCAAAATTCAAAACTTTGCCGGAGCTGAGCGCGATCCAGTATCCTCCTCCATCTGGTGTTGGAGCAATTGCTTGAGCTATTCCCTGGCCTGTGGCAGATCCGAGATTCGATTTAGCACTCCCAAATGCGTATACAGTGCCGTTTGCAGAAAGCATCCAATAGCCAGCCGACTTAGTCGGTGGAGTTGTAGAACTTGACTGGCATAGGGCTCCAGGTTGGAATAGGTTGGCGGTTGGAGTTCCCCAGCCTGTTGCCAGGTCATAGCCTGTCGTTGCAGGATAGTCACCGTTATTAGTATTTGTCAGATCATTGTTCCCACTTGTTACGTCATTGAAATCACCTGGTGAACTTGCGCCAAGAGCGTAAATAGTAGGGTTAAGCGGCCCAAGCCCGGTGGTGGTTCCACAAGCCTGGCTTGCCAGAGCTACCACTGCGGCCCAGAGTGGTGCGGCTCCACTTGTTCCCCCGGAACCCGACCAGGAACCGTTATAGTAATTAAGGTATCCATAGGTCGAATCTGCTGATGCCGATACATCAGGAACCTCTCGACAGTCAGTCGTGCCTCCACTGCAAGGCGCTGAAGATGAAAATGAGTTCGTAACACCTTTGCCGCTTTGCCACGAAGGCATTGGCCAAACACTTGAGATGCCACCTCCACCGGCCCCCCCGCTAGAAGCACACGAGGTGCCAGCATTTAGGCAGTCATTCCAAACCGTTTCAGTTACTGGGCTAACTGAGGAAAGAGAGGTTCCGCCAACGCTGGTGACCTCGGGCTGGGAACCCGGATCATCTACAGCGAGGGATGTGTCGAGGGAGCCATTAGATGGACTGTAACAGTCTTCGGATCCGTCATCTCCGGCAGCTGCAAAAATTGTCTGGCCATTTAGGGCTGCCTCATCAAAAAGTGTTTTTTCTGAATCAATTGCCGAGCTTCCTTCGTTAGACTCACAAAGTCCCCAACTAGTGGAGATGATCTTTGCGCTATCGTCGTTGATTATCTTGCTCCAGATATCCAAACCTGAACCAGTGGGGCCTTGGTAAATATCCAAGGTCGCTTGTGGAGCTAATGAAATAATATTATCAATGTCTAAGATTGACTCACCTGAACCAGCTCCTGATCCTGGTCCTCCATCGACATTGACCGTATTGATAGTGGGAGAGATTCCAAAGCACTGTTCAAAAGTCTGAACGTCAGAGTTTAGATACGGTTCAGCCTCCCACAGAGCGATAGTTTGTCCAGAGCCAAGGTAGTCATTACTGTAAGCACTAGAAAAGCCATATGCTGATGCAAGCTGAGAAGGAAGCCATGCCCCGTACGATTGGGCTCCAGAGATCGCGCCGGAGCATGTGTTTCCAGAAGATCTTGGCTCTACTTGGATCCGTGTATTAGTTCTTACGCTCGGAATTCGAAGGGGATGAGGAACATCAACCGTATCTAAACCAGATATAAACTGAATATCGTTCGCAATTGATGAAGGTACCATTGGGGCACTCTTATTGGCGAATGCGATACGCGATGCGATTTTGTAAGAAACTAGGTTTGTTTGAAAGATGTTTTGTGCGCTTTTCGCACTTGTATTTACGGGTATCATTAGGCCGTCTGCACTAGTAGGGCCTAGGCTAAGTCCCTCGGAGGCTAATACTGAACGTACCGAGGCAATAGTTGACCTAGCAGGACCAAATAGGAGTCCAAACTGATCCTTTGCGAGGAAGTGGCGAAATAGCGATGATTTCGGATTTGAAACTGCGTTTACAGCCTCAGCCAAACCAGCAGGGTCACGAGGTTTAAGAAAAATATCTAAATGCAATGGTTTGGCTCCATTCAGATTTCCGATTACATGTGCGTTGGGTGCTAGGTGGGCGGCCTCCCCAACGACCGACATGGTGAGAGGTTTTTGAGCTGCTCCAGCCAAACGCAATGGTGCAAGCGCAAAAGTAGCAGATAAGAAGGCTACAATCATCACTTTTTGAGTTATCCTATGGCTCATTTGGACTCCTTTGCAGAAGGTAAAAGTATATATGTTTTTCGACAAGTATCACCAAAAAGTGGAAATCAAGTGCTGCTTCAATCGCCCCCTGACACGAAGATTCGCATCTTCCCTGGTCACAGCGTTTCCTGCCCGCCCAGCGTGCACTAGATTGCAAATTGAGCTTAGGTATTAATAATTGTGTAGCAATGTGTAGCGTGTCATGCTACAATTAGGCTATGACCAAGACCATTCCACAACGCGAGCTACGCAACGACAATTGTAAAGTAATTGAGGAGGTCGTAGCTGGTGAGAGCTTTGTAGTGACTCGAAATGGCGTACCGGTAGCCGAGCTAAGGCCGATTAGGATGAATCGGCGGAACTTCGTCCCTAAGAATGAAATCGTGGCGCTTGGAGCCTCCGGTCCGCACATCGATTTCGGGCAGTTTCGAGCAGACCTCGATCGGATTGTAGATCAAGGTCTGTAGGTGTCCCAAGGACTGCTCGACACCTCAGTAGTGATCGACTGGAACGATCCAACGGTGGCATCTTCACTCCCTGACACCGCCGCAATCTGCGCGATCACTTTCGCCGAACTTGCTGCCGGTCCGCATCTTGCTTCCACTGGATCAGAGAGGGCACGCCGCCAAGCTCGTCTTCAGCAGGTTGAGGCTACCTTCGAACCACTTCCTTTCGATGCTCGGGTGGCCTGGAGTTACGGACAGATTGTCGCTTGCGTTGTCGAGTCAGGTCGTTCTCACCGTAGGCGCGTTGCAGATCTATTGATCGCTGCCACGGCCCATGCAAACGGGCTCACGCTCTACACACGTAACCCGATTGATTTTGTAGGCCTTGATAGTCTTATTGAAGTAATCGGAATTTAGCACTGCTGCTCAGCGAGGGTCGGTCCGATAAGCAACGGCCCTGTGTCGGACGGCAAGGACTCGAACTACTTGCTTGCGATTGTCGATTTGATAAATGATGCGATAAGAACCCACCCGAAGTGATCGCAAGCCCCGGAGCCGTCCTTGGAGGGCATGTCCTGCCTCGGAGTCGCGTTCAAGGAGGCCAAGCGCTTCTACTACGGCATTGGATATCGGCCAATCTAGGTCCAGAATTTCCCGACGGGTTCGTCGGGCGAGTTCAACTCTTCCCACCTATGGATGCTTGCGGCCTTCGAGTTCTTGGCGGAGTTCTGCCAGCGTGACAGTCTTGCCATCCGCAACCTCTCGACGACCTTCTTCGATTGCGGCCAGCGTTTCGGCATCAGAGAGAATTTCCGCGGTTTCTTCCAGCGCTTCATATTCATCAACCGGAATGAGGACGGCCGCTGGACGGCCGCGACGGGTCACTATTATATGCTCGCGCATGTCCGCAACTCGATCAATCACCTGACTTAGCTCATTGCGGAGTTCCCGCACAGGTACTGTCTGGCTCATAGGGTCAAGTGTACCGTGTTGTGTACACACATTCAAGTGGACCCAGCTTCCCATAATAAGTCTGGTTCAATGCGTGCTGGCTGTTTGCCACCCAGAAGAACGGCGTCTCGGCGCTGAGCTTGCAGCGGGCGCTCGATATCGGCTCCTACCAGACCGCCTGGGCAATGCTTCACCGCTTGCGAGTTGCGTGCGAAATTGTATGCAAAAAGACTTTGGTAGCAACTCAATAATCATTTATATAATGCCACTGGAATAGCAAAAGTAAGGTTACGATTGCTGGTAAGGCCCATGCCAACGGGATCACGCTCTACACACGTAACCCGATTGATTTTGTAGGCCTTGATAGTCTTATTGAAGTAATCGGAATTTAGGACCCTAGGACCCTACAAGGACGACTAGAATCTCCCAGCCTTGCCAAAACTGCAACATTGTAATACTCTGTATTATATGAAGCGTACTTCGCGGGTACTAACTGTCTCGCTACCGCCCGAAGCAGCTGATGATTTCGAGCACCTAGCAGAACAAGAGGGTAGAAATAAGAGCGAGTTGTTCCGCGAAATGTTACGCGTCTATCGCGTCTGGATCGAGACCCGCGAATTCGAGTCACTCCAGCGGTATGGGGCGGCGCGGGCCCGCCAACTGAGCATTAATAATGAAGAAGATGTCGACCAGCTGATTCAAGAGTTTCGCCACTTTTGAAGGCTGTACTCGACACGAATGTCCTAGTGTCAGCACTTCAGTTCCCAGGCGGAACACCGGAATCGGTATATCGTCTTGGGTTGGAGGGCCGGATTGATCTCATAGTGTCATGGGCATTGCTTGTAGAATTAGGGCGGGTACTTACCACAAAATTTGGGTGGGACCAAGTTCGTGCTGAAGCAGCGGTGGCACAGCTTACAAGAGTGGCTTCCGTGGTTGATCCAAAGGAAATCGTTCAGGAAATCACGGCTGATCCTGCGGACGACCGAATTCTAGAAGCCGCTCTTTCTGGAAGCGCCGAAGTAATCGTGTCTGGCGATCGGCATCTACTCCAACTTAGATCGTGGCGAAAAATCCGAATAACTACACCAGCTGATTTCTTGAGCTGGTTCGAGTCTTGACCGAAATCAAGCCGCAAGCCGACGACTTCAGTCGTTGGGAGGAGGTCATGAGAACGGCTCCAACAAGGTGGCAGTTTTGGTACCTAATTCACGGCGCGATGGCGTGAGCTAAGACTTTAATTTGTGGGCGTTGAGGGACTCGAACCCCCGACCTGCTGAGTGTAAACCAGCTGCTCTAGCCAACTGAGCTAAACGCCCTTATTCGTAGATAAATAAGACTACGCTATAGAAAGAGTTCGAACAATTGCATGCGCTAAGCGGGCCGCATTTTCAACTGTACCCCAGTCTAAATTGTCGGGAGTATCGGTCAACAAATGGTAGTTCGAGAGCGCTTTGAATTGATTTATTGAAGTAAAAGTAGCAGTGGGATAGCCCTTGCGTGAAGTTATGAGACTATCCGTCGTTGTTCGTGCACGGTGACCGCGAGTAATTGAAATGCTTTCTTGCTCTGCAATATTGGCCACAAAGTCTTTGAAGGGTTCTTGATAGTCGCGCATTAGTATTGGACCTTCCCCTTCGAGCAGCAAGAGTTCCGGAGAGCCGACTGTCTCGAGATTTATGAAGTAGGTCTTGTCTATAGGCAATTCGTGCGAGTATTTTTCCATAAAAGCACTTATCCCCTCTTGCAAGGATTCCTCCGATCCGCACGAAGCTAGAATGACTTTCAATCCAGAGATGGGGCGCTCGTTTAATTGTCTTGCCAACCAGACAAGGCCCGCAACTCCTGAGAGATTATCGTTGGCTCCTTGGTTTGTAGGGCTTGCGCCAACGTCTGCAAAGATACCTGTAGATACTGAAGACATAAATCCGCCAAGCAGTACCAGCTTCTTATTTCTGACGAGGCTTCCCAGAGCCACCAAAGCAGGTCCAGCAATTACGGGCCAATAGAGCGGAGGTGCGGTATTTATCTTTTCAAGAATCTTTGGAAAGTGTTTACCAAAAAATATTTGTGCTCTTTGGTCAAAAATCGCACCGGTGTGTGGCGCATCATGGTGAGCAATTACGACCACAGTTCTATCAGCTTGTTGGTCGCCGGATCTGGCAACTACGTTCCAACATGTTTTCTTGGGCAAGAAATATTTGCGTAAAATTCTCGGGCCAGAGCAAACATCATCAATCAGGCAAGCAAAAGACAGTATCGCCACAAAAATTGACAGTATTCGATGTTTCAAAACACCAAGCAGGGCGGCAATCGTTCCGAGGCCAGCTCCAATTCCCATGGGCCACCAATAGGTTCCATGAGCTGGTGAGCCATCTAATGTGACTAAACATCCGTGCTCTTCAAATCTATCTTTGAGCCAGAGCGCGGCTTCATATTCACCTGGCGTTGCTGATCCACGATTATCAATTGCAGCCAGATTTCGAACGACTTCTTCAAGTTCAGCCACGTTATCCACGACAAGATCATATATGAATTGAACGTGCTACTGCCGCAATCCCCGCCCATCAGGACGGGGGGTCGACGAACTGTTCGGAAAACTAGATATTTGAGCCGACTTTGAGGGAAAATAGGCCCATGGGAGATTCCCCGTGGGTAATGCGGACTTATTCGGGCCATTCAACCCCTAAAGCTTCAAATGAGCTGTATAGATCAAACTTGGCGAAGGGTCAGACTGGCTTGTCAATAGCCTTTGATCTACCAACTCAGATTGGCTACGACCCCGATGCCCCACAAGCTCAAGGTGAAGTCGGTAAAGTCGGCGTTCCTGTGGCTCACATCGGGCACATGGCTCAGCTATTGGATGAGATACCACTTGCCAAAATGAATACCTCAATGACGATCAATGCGACTGCAGCGTGGCTTTTTGGACTTTACGTTGCACACGCGCAGGCGATAGGTGTTGATCCCACCCTTCTTTCCGGAACAACGCAAAACGATATTATTAAAGAGTATTTATCTCGTGGCACATATATTTTTCCACCTCAAGATAGTTTGCGCCTTACTGTAGATATGATTGTCTATGCGTTGAAGAATGTACCTAAGTGGAACCCAATCAATGTCTGTAGTTACCATTTGCAAGAGGCTGGCGCTACTCCAATGCAAGAGATTGCTTTTGCACTAGCTACAGCAATTGGGGTACTAGATTCGGTGAGAGAGTCCGGTAAAGTTGAGGCTGAGGATTTCCCGCAAGTTGTTGGAAGAATTTCATTTTTTGTGAATTCTGGTATCAGATTTATTGAAGAAACCTGCAAAATGCGAGCCTTTACAAAACTTTGGGACTCTATATGTAAAGAGCGCTATGGAGTGAGTGAGGCAAAGCTCAGAAGGTTTCGATATGGCGTGCAAGTTAATTCATTGGGCCTTACAGAGGTGCAACCTGAGAATAACGTGGCGAGAATTGTACTTGAAGCGCTTGGAGTTACCCTTTCAAAAAATGCTCGGGCCCGAGCAATCCAACTACCGACCTGGAATGAGGCACTTGGTCTTCCAAGGCCCTGGGATCAACAGTGGTCACTGCGAATTCAGCAAATTCTTGCCTTTGAGAGTGATCTTTTAGAGTATGACGATATTTTTGAAGGATCGAAAGTGATTGAGAGCAAGACAAGAGATCTAGTAGATAGTTCTGAGGCCGAGCTGAAGGAGATCTTAGATCTGGGTGGTGCATTTGAAGCAATAGATGAACTCAAAACACGACTGGTTGCTAGTCAAACTGAGAGGATTCGCAAGATTGAGTCAGGCGAGCTAAAGGTTATTGGAGTGAACTGTTTTGAGGAGACTGCGCAGTCGCGCCTTATGGTTAATGAAGGTGTATCTGGCGAGTCCGAGGAAGTAGTTTTGCGTGTCGATCCGCAGATTGAAAAGCTCTTGATAGAAGATGTGCAAACATGGAGGCGAAACAGAGACAACTCGTTGGTAGCTAAATGTATTGAAGATTTGAAGAGAGCCGCTAGTGCTGGCGATAATCTCATGATCTCTACAATTGCGCTAGCTAAAGCTGGTGGTACTACTGGAGAATGGGCCCAAGCTCTACGCGATTTATTTGGAGAGTATCGTGGACCAACTGGTATTGGAGGCGGAACGCGAGTCCAGGTTGGTGTAATTGGAGATCTTGCAACTCTGTCTAAGTCACTACCAGGAGGACCGCCCAAGCTACTCTTGGCCAAGCCTGGGCTAGATGGACACTCAAATGGGGCAGAACAGATCGCAGTAGCTGCCCGAGATTGTGGCTTTGAAGTGGTTTACCAAGGAATTCGCCTTACTCCGGATCAGATAGCCAGTTGTGCAGTTGAAGAAGATCCCGACATCATTGGGCTTTCTATTCTTTCGGGTAGCCACTTAGAGCTGGTACCCCAAGTTATTACAAAGGTGCGTTCCGCCGGAATATCAGCCCCAATTGTTGTAGGTGGAATTATTCCGGCTGCGGATCAAGTTGTGCTTATAGACCAGGGTGTTGAGAGCATTTATACGCCTAAGGACTTTGAGATAGGTCATATTTTGGAAGATATGTATCAGCTGGCCGCAAAACACCGGAGCGCTAGGACAACTTTTTGAAGAAAATAACTAAACTTTGAGAAAGGATCGGTCGATTAACTACTCCGTGAAGGGTCGCGTCGCTTTTGGGGTAATAATTGGTGCTATTGGCTTAGGGTGTGGTGTGGCCTCAATCGTCATGTCACTTCCCGGACTTGGTCTTGCTGCTGGGGTGTTAGCAGCACTCGGACTAGTACCGCTGTTGTTGATTCAAAAAGTGCTAGAAGAAGCCAAGCAAATGGTAGCTGGAGCCACGGCGATCTCAGCACTTAGAGAGCTTCAACTGGAAAGTGCCGATGGAGAAGGTTCTAGTCTGCAACGTATGGTTGATTCGGAGTCTGGACTGCCAGATCAGAGCTTTTTTGAGTTGGCGCTTGATTCTCGATTGAATGCCGCGCGACGCAGGCTATGGCCTATAACCGTAGTCGAAATTGAAATCTTTACTGAGTCTAATATCTCTGAGGAGAAACTCCACCAAATGATAGTGGCGTTTGCTGGAGTGGCAAGGCTGACGCTTAGGGGGTCCGATATAGCGTGCAGAGTTGGTGCAACTTCTTTTGCGCTGATACTTGAAGATACTGATGAGCGCGGAGGCGAATTGGCTATGGACCGACTGATCTCAGCTTGTGCTAATCAAGACTTTGGGATTAGGCGACTTGCAGCAGGTGTTGCATGCTATCCCAATCACGGGTTGACGAGTCAAGATGTTTTGTCACAAGCATGGATTGCTTTGGGTCGGGCATGTGCGCACAATGATGGCAGCGGGGAAAGTACCGTAGAAGTTGCTAAGAATGTTGATCAAATTGCCGATCAGACAGCGGGTTCCGACTGAGCTAAGGGGCAATGGTCCAGCTATAGGGAGGATTTGTCAAAACGGGGTGTGAGGCAACCAAGCCCACAGCTTGCAAAGCGCGCAAGCAGTCACTTTCTATAGTTGATAAATAAAGACCTATCTGTGATCTTGCCCATTGCATAGTCTGGGTAGAGCCCTCCATAGAGTGATCTATTTGCTTCCGACCATGCAAGGCAATCTGGATCCTCAATTCTTCGATGAATCTGCAAGGTTCCACCTTCGAAAATTCGATATTCTGTCCAGGACCCAGGAAAATCTTTAATACACGCTGTTTCAACGTAGGGCACACAATCTGTTTGGGAGAAATATCTTATCCGATTACGATGTGTGTGGCCTGCGAAATAGCCAACAATTTTTCTGTTTTGCTCAATGAGATTTACTAGTGACTTTGAAGTATCGGGTTCGATGCCAAAGTAGTTAGGATCTTTTTTTGCTGAATCAGGGGAGAATGGATGATGATGGCCGAATAGGAAAATCAGCTTGTTTTGGCTAGATTCTAGACTTGAAATCCACTCAAGCTGCCCATCATCAATATATCCGGAAGTCATATCTGTGATATTCGTATCGAGCAAGGCCAACTCAACTCCATTTGTGACATGCGACACTTTTGATATTTTTGGAATTGACGAATCAGATTTGGCATCGTGGTTTCCGCGTATATATAACATGCGTTGTCCAAATTTTTCTAAGTAGTTAGAAGCGAAAAGGGCAAACTCTTGGTCGGATCCACTGCTTGTTAGATCGCCTTTGGCAATTATGTAATCAAAGCTTCGATCATTGAGTATCTCTGCGTGAATTATTGAGGAGATGGCGCCGCCATTCATAAGTTGTGGATGTGCTAGATCGCCGGGTCTGCGTGTGAAAAGTGGACTAGTTGGCACGGAGCCCAATGATCCACATACAGCTTCTCCAAAGTGAAGATCTGTTACGCAAGCCAAACAAGCAAGAAGTTCACCTGCTGGTCGTTTTAGGGTCCGTACCTTGAGTCCCTCAAAGTTATACTCGGTATCGGGAGAAAGTCCTTCAAAGTGGAGCAGACGGGCAGGTTCAATTACCTGTGGTGGATATACAACCTTATAAGGAACGCCCTCCCCGATAGCTGGCTCTATTTCCAGCCTTTCCAGGACTGCTGGATAACATATTGTAACTTGATCATCACCCAGCGAGATAATTTCTGGCGGACCGATCATAACATGCTTGATACGATACTAACTGGCACTGGGTTGCAAGTCATGACGAAATTGAGGCGACACTACCGGGCACTGGGTTGCAAGTCATGACGAACTTGAGGCGGCACTAACGGACACTGGGTTGCTAATTAGAAGCGGTTACCCAGGGGCGCTCGCGACGAGCTTGGGCAGGAGCCCGCCACCACCTACCGGAGAACCTCCATGAACTAGCAGATAGACGATTTGATGCAGGCTGTGCAGTCCGTTTCGGCCAGCATTGCTCAACCGAAGCCAAAATTGCAGCTACTATCGCTGGGTCCTCGGGAAATTTTGTTGTCACAGTGGCATATTACCATGTTTACGACGCGGTAGCTCTTCTCTTTTTGTTGCTAAAATCTCTAAGCTAGATATTAAAATCTTCCTAGTGTCGGCCGGGTTGATTACATCGTCAACAAATCCTCGCTCAGCAGCAATATATGGATTGGCAAATCGTTCTATATATTCATCCACTAGCTCTGCTCGTCGAGACACTGGATCAGATGCAGAAGATAGCTCTCTACGATGGATAATTTCAACCGCACCCTGTGGTCCCATAACTGCAAGCTCAGCCGATGGCCAAGCATAAGCAAGGTCAGCTCCAACTGATTTTGAATCCATAACTACGTAAGCACCCCCATAGGCTTTCCTGGTAATTACTTGAATCCGCGGAACCGTGGCCTCGCAGTAGGCATAGAGCAACTTAGCCCCATGTCTGATAATCCCGCCGTACTCCTGATCGGTTCCCGGCATAAAACCAGGTACATCAACAAACGTCAAGATTGGAATATTGAACGCATCACAGGTACGAACAAAGCGAGCACCCTTCTCTGAAGAGTCAATATCTAATACCCCAGCCAAGACTTGAGGTTGATTTCCGACAATTCCAACTACTCTACCGTTGAGCCTTCCAAAGCCACATACTATGTTCATGGCCCAGTTAGCGTGGTATTCAAAAAACTCACCATTATCAAGCACAGTAGTTATTACCTGCTTCATGTCGTATGGCAAATTAGAACTTGGTGGCATTATTTTAATTAGCTCTGGGCAACTCCTCATTGGATCGTCTTCCGAATCAAGGAGTGGCGGCTCCTCTAAATTGTTAGAGGGGAGAAAAGAAATGAGATAACGCACGTCATCAAGACAGGATTTTTCATCTGCTGCAACAAAAGCTGAAACTCCAGACCTAGTTGCGTGAGTTGAGGCACCTCCAAGTTGTTCAAGTGTAACTTCTTCGCCCGTCACAGTTTTTACTACGTCGGGACCGGTTATAAACATGTGCGAAGTTTCTCGGACCATGAAGATAAAGTCAGTCATTGCTGGAGAATAAACTGCTCCTCCAGCGCAGGGACCTAGCATTACACTTATTTGCGGAATCACACCTGAAGAGAGGACGTTGCGATAGAAGATGCCCCCATAGGAAGCCAGAGAAACTACGCCTTCTTGGATCCTTGCTCCAGCTCCATCATTGAGCCCGATCATTGGGACTCCCGCAGAAACAGCAAGATCCATGATCTTATGAATTTTTTCAGCGAATACCTCACCTAGTGCTCCACCGAAGACGGTAAAGTCTTGGGAAAAGACGCATACCTTGCGTCCATCTATGGTTCCGAATCCCGTAATTACACCATCTGTATAAGGACGTGTGTCATCTAGTCCAGTGCCAAAAGCGCGATGACGGGCCAGCATATCAAGTTCTTGAAACGATCCCTCGTCAAGCAAGTAGTTGATACGCTCTCTTGCAGTCATCTTGCCTTTAGAGTGCTGGCGCTCAACTGCTCTTGGAGAACCCGCATTAAGTGCTTGTTCTCTTCTGGAATTTAATTCGGCTATTCGTTGGTCCATCGGATGCTCAGTCACATAAAGCAGATTAGCTGGTTACCAGGGGTTACTGAGAAGTCGAACAGCAATTTTGCCTTCAGAGTGGATATTTGGATTGCAAGTTCACCAATTAGCCAATCTGAACAACCCTGGGTTCTTTGGAGACTCCTTACCTTTTGAAGGAGAATGGAATTATGTCAATAGAAACAACAATAGTGAAACCAAATGCGCGACGATACTCGTTGGCTGAGAAGGAACAAGCAATT
>JAKAVM010000050.1 GCA_021827485.1 Actinomycetes bacterium | reverse complement strand
AACTTCAGAGCCTTGTCGTAACTCTTGGAAATTTTACGTTCATCATCGCTTAAAGCGGCACAGATCCAAGTCGCATTCTTATTAGTGAGTAAATCCGCTAAATTGGAAGCGAGTCCTCCCCCAGCGCGGCCTTGGGATAGATTGCCACATTCATCGAAGAAGAATCGGGCTGGTCCTCGATTGGACGCAACGACCAAGTTTGTATCGTAAGTTAGGTCTTTGGGCATGATTTAGAAAATCGATTTAGTACTAACCGAGACTACTCTAAGGCCAGCAAGCTATCTCAGTAAGTAATATTGAAAAATTATAGTCACTTGGACCAGATTAATCGTTAGTTTACGTAAAGTTGTTTGTTGCACCTTTGTTGCTTTTTGCAATACAAATAAAATATAAACCCAACTATAATGAGAAAAATGCTATGAAAAGGACCAAAGTCTTGGTATGTCCGGACAAGTTTCGCCATTGTGCGGACTCTATTTGGCTAACTCAGACTATTGGAAATCAAGTATTGCAAAATGGCTTCGAGGCCATAGAACTTCCTTTATCTGATGGTGGGGAAGGCTTTTTGTCGGTTTATGGTTCAGCATTAGGGGCCAATTACAGATCGAAATTGGTTAGCAATGCCTTAGGGCGCCCAATTGAGGCAAGATGGGCAATTGCCTCAAGCTCTAACGCTAGAGGGTCGAAGACTGCCATCATAGAGATGGCCTTAGCATGTGGCCTGGAAGTGATTGGAGGAGCTAGCGCAAATCGGCCACTTGATTCTTCGACTCGTGGTGTCGGCCAGCTAATACTAGAAGCAATAGCTAATTCTGCAAAAAGAATCGTAGTAGGATGTGGAGGGTCCGCGACAACAGATGGAGGACTTGGTGCGCTAGAAGCACTCAGACCATTTCATAAGTTGAAAGGGATTGAGCTTATTTGCGCTTGTGATGTGAAAACAAAATTTACAAAGGCAGCAGAAGAATTTGCGGGTCAGAAAGGAGCGACCCGGGGCGAAATAGCATTTCTAAAGCGTCGTCTTGAAAGATTGTTGAAAGAATATAATAGAGAGTTCGGTGTAGATCTATCCGATTTGGAGATGGCGGGCGCGGCAGGAGGCCTTGCTGGAGGCTTAGCCGCAATTGGTTCCAAACTAGTTTCGGGCATAGATCTAATTATGGAATCTTGTCGATTTGAAGAGTTACTACTTAGCGCAGATTTGGTGATAACTGGGGAGGGGCTTTTGGACGAGAGTTCTTACGATGGGAAAGTTGTGGGCAAAGTTCTGGAGTTGGCCAAGCGCTATGATAAGCCAGTTCTAGTAGTTGTCGGAGCAGTTGATCAAGATATGAATATCGAACGCGAGGGTGCCGATATCGTCGATATCGTCTGTATCCCAAGGGCTGATGACGAGCCAACCAACTCGGAGAGTTTTGGCAGCGCAGTCCAGTTAGAGGTTCGCAGATGGTTGGATACTTCAAAGGCCAAGTCGATTTAGGACGAGGCTCTTAGAACGAGGTTTTTAGAACGAACCTCTTAGAATGAACCTTGAGGCAAGTTGATTCCTGCTTTTGAAATAGCTACCTGTGTAACTTGTCGGGCAATTGCTGCAAGCTCTTCCAGCGATCTATTTCGATGAACTCGATCAGCTAAGTCTACTTGGGCTATGGTATCTGCTCCCCAATGCTTTGCGACTTCCAATAATATTTCCATCTCTATGCCATATTTTTCCCACGGCTCACCGGGTTGTGCATTTTCAAAAATATAATCGAAGATTGCTTTAGGAGCCGCGCATTCACCCGAGAGTGGCTGATCAAGCCAGGAAAGCTCCGGGAACAACGATTGAATCAGAGGCTTTGCAGTCAATTCGGTCACCCGTCCGCCCTCGCCAAGCAATCCATTCAATGAACGCCTGTATTTTGCTTTGACAAGTTTTATTTGGGGAATGACCAACAATGGCCCTAGCAACCCCAGGATAAAGTACTTGTTTATATTTATTACATCGGCATCGAGAAAGACAACTAGATCACCGTTGCATGCACTCAGGCCTGCTTTCATGGCAGTACCCTTGCCCGGTCCATTTGCGAATATGCAATTTTCGACGTTTATGACTTTGGCCCCATAATCAAGGGCAATAAGCGGTGTACTATCCATGCAGTGGTCGTTTGCCACGATGACCTCATCTATTAGGGGATTAGGGTTCTGTATGAGACGATTCACAGTTTCCAAGACGCGCACTATTGTCGCTTCTTCGTTGTGGGCCGGAATGCAAACACTTATTGATTTTTGCTTCTTATGCTCAAAAAGTGCTGTTTCGGAGAAGTCGTTATAGTGAAAAGTATCCATTGAAATCAACAAACAAGCATAGCAAGATCAAGTTTACTTGAACTTGGCTGGCTAATGTGATTAGAATCTTATTATCCGGATGAAGCTCCGGTGGGTGTCATAGGATCTAGGCTGGAATCCAATCTAGGATTTAGCCTGGGATCAAGGCAGCCGAACCGTCCAGGTGGCTAATGGCTTCTACGCTTGTAGGACGATAGCGTGGAGGAAACTTAGGATATGAAATTAGCACCGGCGGAAATTCAGGCGCTTCAGGACCTAACTATCGTGGTGTTTGCGCCTCTAGTAAGTGGTGGGATCGCGCACATTGAAGGTCGTCTGCAGGGCAGGCGAGGGCCCAGGATATTGCAGCCCTACTATGACTTAGTGAAGTTTTTTGCCAAGGAGACTTTGGTGCCAGAGGATGCAAGTTGGGTTTTCCTGGCTGGTCCAGTTCTTGCTTTCTCTTGCTATCTTATCGTCCCGCTCCTTATACCGGTACTTACCAACTATCCCTTACCACTCGGATACATTGGCGACATTTTAGCTGGCGGTTTTATTCTTGCATTAGCTGGTTTCGCAGTTGCACTTGCCGCGGTCGAAACGGGAAGCCCCTACGCACAACTAGGGAGTAGTCGTGCTATGACATTTGGGGCGTTGATCGAGCCATCTATCCTCTTTGTCACTTTTACGGTTGCTCTTATCACGACGACTGACTTGCCTTATTTTGAAGCTGCGGCCGTTCGCTCCTCTATGAGTCAGATTGTTCGGCCCGCCCACATACTTGCTGTCATAGCCTTTTTCTTGGTCGTTCTAAATGATACAGGTCGAATCCCGGTGGAGAGTCATACCAGCACGATTGAATTTGGAATGATAGACGAAGCGCGCACTCTCGAACACTCGGGCCCCGCATTTGCGTTACTCAGGTGGGGATCAGCAATGAAGCAGTTAATTCTCTATGTAATCTTAATAAATGTCTTCATCGCGCCGTGGGGTTTAGCGGGTTCTCGTTCATTAGGTGCTGTACTAATTGCTATTCCAATTTTTATTACTAAGGCATTCGGTGTCGGCTTCCTTTTTGCGATAATCGATAATAGTTTTTCGAAGCTGCGTTTGTTCAAGATTACTGAATACATGGCAGTGGCATTCCTACTTGCTGTTCTCGCTTTACTTGTGTTGTTTCTAGGAGGGGGTTGATATGTTGGCAAGTACTCATGTTCCCTCGGTATTTACCGGAAGTGCAGATGCAGTTGCATTAGTAGTCCTTCTTAGCGAATTTGCAATGTTGCGTGCTCCGCTCTTGCGATCTCAGATTAGGCTTTACTCCTTCCAATCCTTTGCTGTAACCGGACTCGCAGTTATCGTTGCAGCTACGCGCAATTTGAATGAGCTGTTTATCATTGCTGGCTTCTCCTTCGTGCTCAAGGTAGTCTTGGTCCCTGGCATCATTATGCGATTACTACGGGACTCGCGCGTTGACTTAGTCGGAAGTCATCGCTTGGGGGTTGCTTCTATGGTGCTGCTTGCGATAGTTATCTCGGTTTTTGGAATATTTGTGGTGGGAAGCCTTCCGATCCATTCGCAATCTTTACCGACTCCGGCATTGGGTTTAGCGATGGCGATAATTTTGGTGTCTTTTCTTCTAGTTATTCTGCGATCTGATGTTGTATCGCAAGCCGTGGGGTTTTTCTCGCTAGAAAATGGAGTTTCAGTGGCTAGCTTGGTAGTTGCGGCCGGTCTCCCTCTGATAGTTGAAGTGGCGTTCCTTTTTGATTTGCTAGTTGCTGTAGTCGTTTTTGGTGTTCTGATGCGCGTACACCATAATCGCACTAAAACGTTATCTACTAGTGTCCTTGATCGACTGCGAGGATAAGAATGATCTTACCAAGACAGAGACAATATGATTCTATTGGAGTACTTAGTTGAGCTGGGTTCTAATTGTTATTCTTATAGTACCTTTGCTTACAAGTCTCGTTTGCTGGTGGGCACCTGCGCTTATCGGACAATATCTAACACTTATATCGGGTGTTGCGACTTTTGCACTTGCGCTCGCGTTGATTCCTACCAAGACGGTTTCCGCTTTTTCCGGATGGCTGCAGGTAGATGCGCTTTCAATTGTCTTCCTAGTTACTGTGGCGTTTCTTTATGGAGCAACCAGTGTATTTGCTATTGGATATGTTCGTTCTTCAGGAAACAAAGCCAGTGAAGGTAACTACAATCGACGTTTGTTTGCTGGAATAAATCTTTTTGCGTGGTCTATGGCGCTTGCTACTATTGTCAATGGCTTAGCATTATTGTGGGTTGCAATTGAGATCACCACGGTAGTCTCAGCACTCTTGGTAGCTATTGAGGGTACCGATGGGGCGAGCGAAGCTGCATGGAAGTATGTCTTGATAGCGTCAATAGGGCTTGGGATTGCGCTATTTGGCACGATCATCATGTATTACGCGGGGTCCACTGTCTTTGGTAGTGGGTATGAACTTTTCTACTCAAAACTACTTTCAGGGGCCAGCCATTTTCCACCTCAGGTGATGAGGTTAGCGTTTGTATTAGCAGTACTAGGATACGGCACAAAAATGGGACTTGCCCCACTCCATACTTGGCTACCGGATGCCCATTCGGAAGCGCCTACCCCAGTGTCAGCACTGCTATCGGGTGCACTTTTGGCAGTAAGTTTCTACGCAATCTTGCGCTTCTATCAGGTGACTGAGCGGGCGGTGGGACCTACGTTCCCTCGGGATATTTTGCTAGCGTTTGGGTTGGCCTCTCTCGGTCTTGCCGCTCTATTTCTGTCTAGTCAAGAAGATCTCAAGAGAATGTTTGCCTACTCTAGTGTCGAGCACATGGGAATACTCGCAATCGGGATGAGCTTCTCGGCAAAGATAGCTATTATTGGTGTACTCTTACACGTACTTGCTCATGCCCCGGCAAAGGCAACTGCATTCTTCGGTGCGGGAAGTGCGGTTAGAAAGTTTGGTTCCAAGGACATGACCAAGATGCGCGGCGGAATCAGCCTGCTTCCATGGAGTGGCACTATGCTCGTCTTGGCTGTACTCGCCCTTTGCGCAATGCCGCCGTTTGGGATTTTTCGCAGCGAGTTCCTAATTGTCTCAGGTGGGCTTTCCAATTCACGTGATTTTATAGCTGGCGTCCTTATCGTTGCAGTATCTATCGCAAGCCTCGGGTTGACGTGGTTCACGAGTCAAACAATGATAACGGCACCAAGTGCGGACAGCGTTCGTGGTGAGATAAGTGGCTGGATCGTAGCATCGATGTTAATTGGGTTGGCGGCTCTAGTAGTGCTTGGGATTCATCCCCCTGGTCAACTTTCAGATCTACTCGGCAGGGCTGCTAATGAACTAGGAGTTGGTCGATGAAAAGCGGGTTAGTAGTAGTGGTCGAAATTGTGCCTGACGAGTTTGCGTTGGATGTGGCAAGAAGAGTGAACGATGGCAATCGCTTTGCCGGTCTTTTTGCGACAAGTAAGAGGGATGGGTCGACTTTATTGCTGGCATTGATTTGCGATGAGCGTTTGATGACTATGGTTCAGACGCGTCTCGCGCCGGGGGAACATAGCTACCCCGCACTTACGCCTTTAGTCCCCGCTGCTTCTTGGTATGAACGCGAAATTCACGATCTGTTTGGTCTCGAACCTGTTGGTCACCCCCGTCTTGATTCGTTAGTCTTACCGTTAGTCCAAGGCGAAGAGTTGCGGCCGCGCCCAGGAAATGGTTTGACTGATCTTGGTGCGCTAACACCTGATTCCAGCCCACTTCTTGGTCACGTGGCAGGAGAAGGAGTTTTTACTATTCCATACGGACCTGTTCGGTCGGGAGTTTTTGAAAGCATCGAATACTTAGTGGAGACTGTGGGCGAAGATATAGTGCATCTTCGATCACGCGTTTATCACAAGCATCGAGGAATTGAGCGACGTTTCGAAGATCTAGGGGTTAATGAGGGTGTCCTGTTGGCTGAACGTGTGGAAGGCACTGTCTCAATAGCTCACGCTATGGCCTATAGCCAAGCGGTGGAGTCAATGACTTCAACCGAGCTTCCCAAAAGTGCTCTACTAGTTCGCGTTCTTCACGCTGAGTTGGAGAGGATTGTAAACCATCTTGATACGATTATCCGTCATACTGAGGGTGCGTCTCAGGCCGTTGGGTATGCGCGAATGAGTCTACATAAAGAACGAATTATGCGCCTGCGATCAAGGATCTGTGGCCACCGTTTCGGACGTGGTGTCGTTGTGCCTGGTGGCGTCTCTGGACCTCTTAGTTGTGATGCCGTAGAAGTACTCCGTGACATAGAGGCGATCAATCGATCTTTGACTAGTGACTTGGTTGCACTTATGACTACTCCTTCATTCTTGGATAGGTTACGTGGAACTGGGATCCTATCGGATGAACTAGTTGCTGCACACGGCGGTCTTGGACCCTTAGCCAGAGCATCGGGCCTAGAACAAGATGTTCGGAGAGTGCGACCTTATGGAGCTTACACATTTCTAGATCCGAAGCAGATCTCGCCTCCTACCACTGGAGATGCATTAGCCCGTCAGTGGGTAAGACTTGAAGAAATTGATCAGTCATTTGCACTCATCGTTGAGGTTCTAGCGCAAATCAAAGAGTTGCCACATGGTCCGTGGAGAGTTGAAATTCCAGTTGTCGATGGGCTTGGACTCAGCTGGGTCGAAGCTCCCCAAGGTGAACTGCTTTATTTGATCGAGATCGAGTCCGGACGCCTTGTGCGCGTCAAGCCGCGTTGCCCATCATTTCATAACCTGTCACTGCTGCCAGCTGCATTCAATGGAGATATCTTCACCGATTTTGTTTTCATCGAAGCAAGTTTTGGTTTCAGTGTTGCTGGAGTTTCCGGCTGATGGCTTGGATTCTGCGCGGGCTTCGGGATGGAATAGTTACAACAAGATATCCACGACGATCTGACGGTTATCAAAATGGTTTTCGCGGAGCAATCTCTGTGGTGGAGGATTCGTTAGGGATACTTAGTGAAGGGCAAGGATTCCGTCACGATATAAATCAGGAGCCTTCGATTTCCTCACTTTGTCCTTCGGGAGCGATAATTGCTAACGAAGACAGAATTAGTGTTGACCGAGGAAAGTGTATTCTCTGCGGTAGGTGTGTGGAGGCTCGACCAGATATATTCTGCTTTGAATCCTCTACCGAGGTCGCCTCTGTGAGTAGAAAATCTTTAGTTGTTCCAAGTTGCATAGATGACGATGAATCACTGCCTAGTCTACGTAGTGAACTTGCCAAAAAGGTCCGGATATTACGTAGATCTGTCCATGTGCGTCATGTGGATGCCGGTTCCGATGGTTCTGAAGAGTCAGAGATCTGGGCACTCACTAACCCAGTTTATGATGTGCAGCGCTTAGGAATTTTTTTTACTGTAACACCTCGTCATGCAGATCTTCTTCTTGTTACTGGAGTGGGTACAGCTGGGATGATCGAACCATTGCGCAATACTTATGAGGCAATGCCTCATCCCAAGATTGTGATAGCTGTAGGTACCGATGCTATTAGCGGCGGACTTGTGCACCCGAACTATGCAACTGGCGGTGGGATTGGAGATATATTACACGTTGACGTCTGGGTGCCTGGATCACCTCCAAGTCCCTTCAGTATTCTCCACGGAATTCTCTTGGGGATAGGCCTCTTGGCTGGGGACAACGAGGCTGGGAATAACAAAGCTGGGGACAACGAGGCTGGGAATAACAAAGTACGGCACAACAGAGCAGGGAGTGACTCGACAAGGGACGCAAAGTTTGGAGCAACAAGGCGCGATGACTGAAATCCTGCTTGTGACCGGTTTGATTTTCTGGGCTTGCGGTGCAATATGTGACCTTACTTTAGGTATAGAAAACTCAGCTGCGCGTGCTATTCCCTATATCGCGGGGATACTTGGAGGAGTATTAGTAACCATTAGCGGGGTGAGATGTGTCGTCGAACCTAGCCGAATAATTGATCTAGGAACTACCTTAGGAATGGGCGAAGCCTCACTACGGTTAGATGGACTCGCTGGTCTATTTCTTACTCTCACTGGAGGCCTTTCAGTAGCGCTGTCAGCGTGTTTAGTGAGCTGGAGTACTCCGCCCAAGCGTATTTCAAGAAGGGGCATGGGAGCGGGCTTTCTATTATTACTCGGTGCAGTTACGGTAGTAATAACTGCGGGAGACGCTTTTACCTTTCTTTTCGGGTGGGAATCTCTCACCATTGCCTTCTTTGCTCTCACTAGCGTGCAGTGTCGCGATCGCCACGGGGCGAGGACAAGTTGGATGACCTTGGGAGTCGGTAAACTTAGTGGGGCAGCTTTACTGTTCGGCTTCCTTCTTCTCGCAGGTCGTAGTGGGAGTCTTACTTTCACATCGTGGACAGATATTGGTCCAGGTGCTCTCCATAGTGTAGCTTATGCACTGATTGTTATCGGATTCGGAGCTAAAATCGGAACTCTACCCTTTCAAGTGTGGATTCCCAACGGGTATGGCAGTGCTCCAGGGCCAACTCGGGCCGCAATGGCAGGCTTGGCCGTTAACGTTGGGTTCTATGGGCTCTGGAGGTTTCTTGGAATCCTTGGTCAACCACCCGTGTGGTTAGTCGCTAGCGTACTTATTCTTGGGGGAATTAGCGCTTTGGTAGGAATCGTTTTTGCTTGTGTGCAGTCAAACCTTAATCGGGTCATTGCCTATTCGAGTATTGAAAATGCTGGGATTATCCTGGTTGGCTATGGAGTTGCTCTCGTTGGCGCCGCCAGTCATAAGACGAGCCTTATCGCTATCGGACTTCTTGCTGCTAGCTTGCAGGTGCTCGCTCATGCGTTAGCAAAGTCAAGCCTTTTTGCTTCAGCAGCTTTCTTCGAAGCAGATTATGGAACAGACGCTCTAGAGGAACTTCGTGGGATTGGGCATAGTCACCGCACGAGTGGAGCCAGCTTTGCGTTAGGGTCCCTTACTTTGGCGGGTATGCCTCCAACTATTGGATTCGTCTCGGAATGGTTTATTTTTGAAGCGCTCATGCAGGAGTTTCGGATACATATCTTGGCGTTGCGACTTGCAATGGCGGTCGCTGGTGCTCTTGTTGCACTGACCGTGGGAGTAGCAGCGTTAACATTTATCCGACTTATAGGGATGGTGGTGCTTGGCCGCTCAATTAGGTCCGATATTAATGATCCTCACGTTCACGACGGTGCAGTTATTGGTCGCAGTGCGCTAGTTGTAGTTGCATCGTTATGTCTTGGTTTTGCAGTATTAGCGCCATGGGTAATTTCGTTTATAGCCCGAGGTCTAGTGCCGGTTGTTCCCGATGCTGTCGTGAAAGGAGCGCTAAAGTCTCCGTGGGTAATTCAACCTGTATATTCTAACTTTTCAATCCTCTCGCCAACATGGTTGTCTATTGCTATGTTGGTAGGATTCATAGGTGTTGCTGTAGTTGTTCTTATTCTATCGCGCGGGCGTGTTATGAGAATCCGACGAGTTACTCCGTGGCTTTCAGCTACTGGTGGTGTATCTGGCCAAAGTAGCTATAGCCCTTTTGGATATTCAAATATTGTTCGTCATATACTTAGCAATATCCTTGGTACTACGCGCGAGACTCTCGAAGTCCAAAATACAGAGGAGATATCATTGGATGCTTTATCGGGAAAACCTTGGCCAGCCGGAGTCAACGGAATTAATCTCTACGGCGAGTCTGGGCAAGAAGAGGCTAGAATTCAAGTAGTTGCAACTCATATCGAAGTACGATCGAGCGTAGTTGAACCTATTGAGACGTATCTATACCAACCTATCTTTCACGTATTTAGATGGGTTGTTTCGGGTGCGAAGAAGCTTCAGTCGGGCCGTTTAGATGCATATGTGGGATATATGCTTCTTACACTTGTCGTGGTATTGTCAATTGTCGCCTTCATGAAATAGTGAAGGTTGTCAGGTTGTTCAGGACAGAATAGATACGCTTATGCGCAAGAGAATTATTATCGAAATTGATAGGTTGGTGTGCGGTGATCAAGGGCTAGGCTTGTTGTGCCGACCCAATATCTGCACAGATTCGGTTGTAACGAGGGCGTTTGGAGCCAACTGTCTTACAACTGGTAGGAATGTTTCGATTTGTTGTTTGTCGTCGATTAACTCTAGAACTATTGGAAGTCCTACTACAGAGTCAGGGAATCGTGATGACCGAGCGTGTCCCGATCGTCCAAATCCTTCGATAGCTCGCCAGACAGAGGTTCCATTTATGCCGTCTTGGCGAGCTCGTGCAAACAGCTCTTCATGGACACCACGATGGTGTAGCCGATCTTCTTCGGTGAGATAAATCATGAGTCGCATGCCAGTTATTCCATCGCTGATACCCTGTCGACTGCTAATGTCATTGGCTTGCGGCTCGCCTTCAGTCATTACCTCTATCTCCTTAGCTCAACTAGTAAGTTGGTGGGTAGTTTTACGCCCTCCATCTCCTCTCGGAACTTTTACCGACTGGCCCAGTTGTAATAAGTATACTCTCGGAAGACTTCAATGAGCGGGCGAGAACTTACAATTGCCCTTATTGTTGGAATCGGTGGGATTATCGGCGCTTTAGGGCGTTACTTAGTGCTGCTAGCGATCCCCACCAGGGGCGGTCGATTTCCGTGGGGGACGTTCATCATCAATGTATCGGGAAGTATTCTTCTTGGTTTTATTTTGGTTCTCATATTGGAACAGTTTCAACGTGGAAATCTAGCGCGCCCCTTACTTGGAACAGGGATACTGGGCGGCTACACAACCTTTTCTACATTTACTGTGGATTCCGCATTACTAGTGCACGGAGGTCGACCCATGGTTGCTCTTGTATATATTGCAGCAACCCTAATTTGCGGCTTATTTGCCATGATGTTGGGAATATTGGCAGGTCGTTTGCTACTAAAGATCGAAGCATATTTGCAAGAGGAGAGACAATGACATCTGAGGAAAAGCCATCTGATGAAATAACTTCTGATGAAATAACTTCTGAAGAAATAACATCGTGTTCAGGTAAGGTCGGGAAACGGGTAACATTTCTTATCGGAGTACGAGATAGTGTGCATCATCATTCTTTGATGAGCGAACTTCTGCAAAGAGCGCATCACGCAAAGCTTGCTGGGGCTACCGTTTTTCAAGGATACGAAGGCTTCGGTGCCTCTGGAGTTGTCCACCAGACCCACCTCTTTGTAGAGGATGCTCCTATTTCGATCGTGATGATAGATACTCCTGACAAGATCAATGCATTTCTCAATGAGCTAGATGGTTTGCTGGATAATATTTTCGTAATTGTCGACGATGTAACTATCGTTCAGGGATTGGAAAGCTGATCTAGAAGAGATGAGCGTATCACTCATTGCGGCCGTGGCACTTGGAGGCTTTATCGGTGCTCCCTCACGGCTGTTGCTCGATCGCTTTATCAGTAGCCGAATCGAGACCGATTTCCCTTGGGGGACTTTCGTTATTAATATCTCAGGTTCTTTTGCGCTGGGTCTGATTACAGGCCTGGCCATGCATATCAAAATAGATCCGGTAGTTAGGGCATTATTGGGGGTAGGTTTCTGTGGTGCTTACACTACTTTTTCCACCTTTACATATGAATCAGTGGGCCTTATTCAAGCTGGTCAACTCTTCAAGGCCTCTTTGAATATTGTAGGAAGTGCTCTAATAGGCTTGGCTGGTGCAGCAGCAGGTATTGCAATTGGCATGGTTATTTGACGGGAAGATACTTTATGAGCAAAGATTATTAGATCATCCAGAGCGGTTGAGGGACGGGCCCTAAGAAACCGCAGCAACCAGTACTTGGAGGTTTGAGCGAATTTCAAACCTCTCGGAACGAGTTCAATACTCGTCAAGTGTGCCAGGTGCCAATGCCCGAGCGATGATTTAGGAGGCTAAAAAGTCCGTGATAAACCAAGAACTAAAGTGCCGTGAATGTTCAAGGCATTTCCCTCTCCAGGCGCTAGCAGTATGCGATTACTGTTTTGGACCCCTTGAGGTTACTTATGATTATGGGGAGATTGCGAAGCTGGATCTGAAAAATCGCATCGAGGCTGGGCCAAGATCGATCTGGCGATACGCTGATTTGCTGCCCGTGGAATGTGAGACCCCCATTGATCTTGGTGCAGGGTTTACCCCATTAGTTCGAGCTGAGCGCCTAGGTGCCCAGTTGGGGCTATCAGATCTATGGATTAAGAACGATACTTTGAATCCTACAGGGTCCTTCAAAGACCGGGTAGTCTCAGTTGCCCTAACCGCAGCCCGAGGACTTGGCTTCAAAGTTGCGGCATGTGCATCAACTGGGAACCTTGCAAATTCTGTTGCTGCTCACGGCGCGTTTGCCGGGATGGATAGCGTAGTTTTCATTCCTAAGGATTTAGAAAAGCCAAAAATACTTGGCACTGCGATATATGGGGCAAATGTTGTAGCTATAGATGGAAACTACGATGACGTAAACAGGTTATGTACTGAACTGGCGGGGGAGATGCCGACATGGGCCTTTGTCAATGTTAATATTCGAACTTACTATGCTGAAGGGTCAAAGACTTTGGCTTTTGAGATTGCTGAGCAGCTTGGTTGGAGCGCACCAGATCACGTTGTTGTTCCAATTGCATCAGGAAGTCAATTGACTAAGGTCCACAAAGGATTTTTAGAGATGCAAAAAGTTGGGCTCATAAACGAAAAGCCTATAAGGATATCGGGGGCCCAAGCACAAGGATGCGCTCCTGTGGCAAATGCATTTGCAGATGGTAGTGATTTTATTCGACCGGTTAAACCGAACACTATTGCTAAATCACTAGCGATTGGCAATCCTGCCGATGGGTGGTATGCGTTGGAAGTCGTAAAGAATACGGGTGGGTCGATTGGTGCTGTTAGCGACTCCGAGATAGTTGACGCTATTGAGTTACTTGCGCGAACCGAAGGGATTTTTGCTGAAACTGCCGGAGGCGTGACAATTGCAACATTGGCTAAGTTGGCAAAAGAGTCAAAAATTCTTCCGGACGAGCGGGTCGTTGCCCTCGTAACTGGTCACGGACTGAAAACTCTTGACTGTGTGAGTGATCGAGTTGGTATTTCCACGACTATTGAGCCCCGACTTGAGTCGTTCCTTGAAGCCCTCGAAAAAGGCCAGGTAAAGTTGGGGTCGGCGTCAGGAGCAAGTTCTTGAAACAAGCTAAGGCAATTTGGGCAGGGCAGGAAGCGATCACGACGGGTTCTCACAAGGAATTCTCACGACGGTTCCAAGAAAAGCTAAGATAGGAGCAAAATGAGTATTACGATTCGAATTCCCACGCAGCTGCGCGCGCTAACTGGAAATAATTCAGAGGTAGTTGTTACAGGAGCAACTGTAGGGGAAGCACTCTCTGGACTGGAAAGTGCCCATCCAGGAATTGGCGAGCGAATTTTTGACGAAACTGGCAAGGTCAGGAGATTTGTTAATGTCTTTTTGTCAGAAGAGGATGTTAGGTTTCTAAATGGCCTGGATACCCCAGTCAACGATGGACAAGTTATTTCAATTGTCCCTGCAGTAGCCGGTGGCTCGTACTAGGCCCTGATGATACGAAAATTCTTCCGCGGAAGAATTTTTCAAGTGGACTTGCAAAGGTAGATCTCTATGTGGTGTGCTATTAGCACTCACAGGTGTAGAGTGCTAATTCTCCAATATTGAAGATATTGGAGCCGGAAAAACGGAGGGATTCGTTATGGCAAAAATGATTTCATTTGATGAACAAGCACGTAGAGCTCTCGAGCAAGGTATGAACCAGCTCGCCGATGCTGTGCGTGTAACCCTTGGCCCCAAGGGTCGCAATGTTGTTCTTGAGAAGAAGTGGGGTGCGCCCACAATAACCAACGACGGAGTCTCGATAGCCAAAGAGATTGAGCTGGAAGACCCTTATGAAAGAATTGGGGCCGAGTTGGTAAAAGAAGTTGCCAAAAAGACCGACGATGTTGCTGGCGATGGAACAACCACAGCGACCGTGTTGGCTTGGGCAATGGTTCGTGAAGGGCTGCGCAATGTTGCGGCCGGTGCCAATCCGATGTTGCTAAAGAAGGGAATTGAGCAAGCAGTTGAGGTAGCTGTTGAATCGTTAAAAGCCCTTGCAAAAGAGGTAGATTCCAAGGATCAGATTGCACAAGTCGCCTCAATATCAGCAGCCGATCCTGAGATTGGCAAGATGATCTCTGAAGCAATCGACAAGGTAGGTAAAGACGGAGTTATAACTGTCGAGGAGTCCCAGACTTTTGGGATGGAGATGGACTTAGTCGAAGGGATGAGGTTCGACAAAGGATATATTTCGCCTTACTTTGTTACCGATTCAGAACGAATGGAAGCAGTGTTGGAAGACCCGTACATCCTGCTCTATGGATCGAAGATTTCAAATGTTAGAGATATGCTTCCGGTTCTAGAAAAAGTTATGCAGGCCAGCAAGCCCCTGGTAATCGTGGCTGAAGATATAGAAGGCGAAGCTTTAGCCACTCTAGTTGTCAACAAGATCCGAGGTACCTTCAAGAGTGCGGCGGTTAAGGCCCCAGGTTTTGGAGAGAGGCGCAAAGCCATGCTTCAAGACATCGCAATACTTACTGGCGGCCAGGTTATCTCTGAAGAAGTTGGTCTGAAATTGGAGAATGTTACCTTGGACTTGTTAGGTCAAGCCCGCAAAGTAGTAATTACCAAAGATGAAACTACGATAGTTGAAGGCTCCGGGAATGACTCTGATATCAATGGACGAGTCAATCAAATAAGAGCTGAAATTGAAAATACTGACTCGGATTACGATAGAGAGAAACTCCAAGAACGACTTGCTAAACTAGCAGGTGGGGTTGCAGTTATCAAAGTTGGTGCTGCCACCGAAGTTGAGCTCAAGGAGAAGAAGCACCGAATTGAAGATGCAGTATCGACTACTAAAGCCGCCGTCGAAGAAGGAGTCGTTCCCGGAGGCGGAGTGTCTCTTCTTCGATCCAAGGAAAAGGTCGATGCTCTTGCCAAGAAGCTTATCGGGGACGAAGCAACAGGTGCGAGAATTGTCTCCAGGGCCCTCGAAGAGCCGTTGAAGCAAATTGCTATCAACGCCGGTCTCGAAGGCGGGGTGGTAGTCGAAAGGGTACTGTCATTGCCTGCCAGTGAAGGACTTAACGCGGCAACTGGGGAGTATGAAGATCTACCCAAGGCCGGAGTTATTGATGCTGCGAAGGTTACAAGATCGGCTTTGCAGAATGCCGCATCCATTGCAGCTCTATTCCTCACAACTGAAGCCGTTGTTGCCGACAAGCCAGAAGAGTCGGCTCCAGCTATGCCATCAGGGATGGACGACTACTAAGAAATCCTATCTGAATATTTTTTCAAAGCTCGGATCGAATGCTCTCGTAAGGGTAACGGTCCGAGCTTTTTGCTTCATTTGCTCTCACAAGGGTAATGGTCCGAGCTTTTTGCTTCATTACCTGTTATTTCTGAGAGCTCATATATGGCTAGGCCGTAGGCCAAGCACCGCGACTAGTATTGCCGGTAGTGGTTAACATGCTTGAAAATGAAGTTGGATTAAATGTTTTGCACCTATTTTGGCGCGTCAATAATTCGACGGATTTTGGATCAATTGTAAGAATAGTAGAGAAAAGCAAGGTTGATGGTGTCGGTATAGTTACTGCTTCCATGTTGGGTCATAGGGGTGATCTATGTGTTATGGGGCTGGCAAAGGACCCCCAATTGCTGCGTAATCTTCAAACTAGGTTAGAGCAATGCAATATGGAACTTGTATACTCTTATGTATCTGTAACAGAGGTATCAGAATATGCTGCTGGGGTGCCCCAAGAGATGAAACAAGCACGACTATATCCAGTTTTACCACCTACAGATAAGCAAGCTTTCTGTTTTTATCCCATGTCTAAGCGTCGGAGTGAAAGCACCAATTGGTACCTGCTTGATTATGCTGAGCGTGAGCAGCTTATGTTTGGCCACGGTAAGGTTGGGAGACAGTTCGCGGGTCGGATACTCCAGTTAGTCACGGCTTCGACAGGTTTAGATGATTATGAATGGGGTGTGACGCTTTTTGGGGTAAGTCTTGACACGATAAAAGATTGCGTATATACGATGCGCTTTGATCCAGCGTCAGCCAAATATGCTGAATTTGGTCCATTCCTCACTGGAGTGGTTGGCGAAGTAGAAGATACGATCAAGGCAATTTCGGTCTGAATCATGTCTCAACTAACCATTGAAGGAGCGGGCCAAGAACTAACTGTTCGGCTATCTACCTTAGAAAGAGTGCTTTCGTCATACGGGAAAGCTGTCGTTGCCTTTAGTGGAGGAGTAGATTCGTCCTTTTTGGCTTGGAGCGCAGGAAGGGTCTTGAGTCGTGACAGTCTCTTATGTGTTACCGCGGACTCACCAAGCTTAGCTTCAAGTGAACTTCAAGAGTGCAAATCATTGATGGACAATTGGAATTTGGAATGGCAAGTAGTTCTTACAAGAGAATTTGAGAATGAAGAGTACGTGAAAAATGATGGCAATCGTTGTTTTCATTGCAAGACTGAATTGATAAGTGCTTTGCAGCCGCTTGCATCAGATTTCGGGGCAACTATCTTATTAGGCGTTAACACTGACGATCTCGGCGAGCATAGGCCCGGTCAGCAGGCGGCGTTGAACGGAGGGGCAAAGTTTCCTCTTGTCGAAAGTGGATTTTCAAAAAGAGATGTTAGAAATGCTTCGAAGCTGGTTGGTCTTTCGATATGGGATAAGCCAGCTCAGGCCTGTCTTGCGTCCCGGGTCCCTTACGGAACTCCAGTCACTATAAATGTTTTGAGGAATATTGGTTTGGCGGAAGCTGAGCTTAGGAACCTTGGGTTTAGGGATGTTAGAGTTCGTTACTACGGTGAAACTGCCCGAATTGAGGTTGGTGAAGACGAACTATCCAGGGCAGTAGAGTTTAGGCACAAGATTGTTAGTTGTCTCAAAAAATCGGGGTTCGACTACGTTACACTTGATTTAGAAGGCTTCAAATCGGGGAATTTGAACCGAGTACTCAGGAAGATCCACCAATGAAAGATAATAGTTCCAAAATTAGGGTAAAGCTACATATGACTTTTCCGGAAAACTTGATCAAGGAACCAGTAGTATCTCGCCTTATCAAAGAGACCGAAGTCGAAGTCAATATTCGAAGAGCCAATGTGGATGAACACGTAGGTTGGATGATCTGTGAGTTAGTAGGAGATGACGGGCAAATTGAGAACTCGTTGGCTTGGTTAGCCTCAGCCGGTGTAGAGGTTAATCGTTTGGGTGATGTAGTGGAGAGCTAGTCATTTTTGAATTTGGAAATCAGATCTTCGCAAGTGTCCAAAACAGCTCTTGCGGTACCTAGAAGAAAGTCGGTGGACTTGTTGGCTATTTCCACTAGGTCATGGGTCCTTGGAGGCTCGTGTCGTAAAGCGATAAGTAGTGCCTTTTCGTAAGCTTGTTGTGCATGAAAACCTGCGTTGTGTTTATCTCCATTTTCTCTTGCAAAATCTGACATAACCAGGTCGCTCTTAGCTCTTTTTAGAAACTCGGTTGCATCGGCAATTTCATCAGGTGGAGGTGGATTCAGGAAGGACTCCTTGGGTATTTTGGGTTCGCGTTCATATGCCATAAGTCCTGATCTGGCAATCTGGTGCTCTATGTGCCACAACCTTTGCTTGTTGAACTCAAAACGGGCAAGATCACTTACTAGTACATCGCATGGAATTGGAGCTGTGATAGATCGCCTGGCCTCTATCATTAGATCTATTACCTGATCGTCTCTAGTCTTATCACCCAACTTGGTTGGCCGATCTGAGCTAAAACCCACGAATTACCTTAGGCAAGTGTCGATGTCTTTGCTAAAATATCGACCAGCGGAAGTATGGCGGAGTGGCCAAACGCGCTGGACAGATAATTCAGTGAACACACTCACCATGTGTTCCGTGGGTTCGAATCCCACTACTTCCGCCGAACTACGGATCGTGCTATAGTGGAAAATGGTGAGTGTGTTCACTGGACAACGATCCAGAAACTGAAAATCCCCGGACTTAGTGTCCGGGGATTTTGATATTTCAGGCTTAGTTATTAGATTGAGGGAGCAAATGTACTGGCAATAATTTGTGCTCTAACCACTTTGGTCGTATTATATCGACCGTCCTCGGCCTCTCTTTGGTTGTCTAATTTGGTTATCTTTGAGATCGTCGCTTCCTACTTCTAAGACATTTTAGAAAGTAAATCCTCACATGTATCCACTACACTCTTTGCGCTGTTGACAAGAAAGGGAGTGGGCTTGTTGGCTATGTCGGGAATATCACCCGGATAACGCCCCACAAGTGCCCAGGGGGTAAGGGCTTCAAGAGCTTGTTTATCAAAAAGGTTAACGTGGTGTCCGGGAAGTTCTTCTAGCACATCCACCAACTCCACTAGATCATGGGTCCTTGGAGGCTCGTGTCGTAAAGCAATAAGTAGTGCCTTGAGTGCCTTTTCGCAAGCTTGTTGTGCATGAAAACCTGTGTTGTGTTTATCTCCAGACTCTTTGAGAAGATCTGACGCTGCCAAATCGCTCCTAGCTCTTTTTAGAAACTCGGTTGCATCGGCAATTTCATCAGGTGGAGGTGGATTCATGTAGGACTCCTTGGGTATTTTGGGTTCGCGTTCATATGCCATAAGTCCTGATCTGGCAATCTGATGCTCTATGTGCCACAACCTTTGCTTGTTGAACTCAAAACGGGCAAGATCACTTACTAGTACATCGCATGGAATTGGAGCTGTGATAGATCGCCTGGCCTCTATGCTTAGTTCTG
>JAKAVM010000099.1 GCA_021827485.1 Actinomycetes bacterium | reverse complement strand
CGCCCGGCTTAGTTTGAATATGCAAAGCTTGGCTTTATGGGACTAGGTTAGAACGTATGCCATCTAAGATATCCATGAGCCCAGAGGGCTTGCTAAACGTCCCAGAAGAACCGATAATACCTTTTATCCGAGGTGATGGTACAGGTGTTGATATATGGCCGGCTTCACAGATAGTTTTTGATGCAGCCGCAGCTAAACACGGCAAGAAGATAGCTTGGAAGGAAGTCTCTGCCGGGCAAAAAGCATTTGACGAGTCAGGCGAATGGTTGCCACAAAGCACCGTTGACGCCTTTGCCGATCACTTGGTTGGGATCAAGGGTCCGCTTACTACTCCAATCGGAGGCGGTATCAGGTCTTTGAATGTTGCCTTGCGTCAGTTACTTGACCTCTATGTGTGTTTGCGCCCCGTTAGATGGTTTACTGGCGTTCCATCCCCGGTGCGCCATCCTGAGAAGGTGGATATGGTGATCTTCAGGGAGAACACAGAGGATGTTTATGCTGGGTTTGAGGTAGAGCAAGGTTCTTCGCAAGCTAAAGAACTCATAGATTACCTAAATTCAAAAATGGGTTTCAACATTCGTGAAGACTCTGGAGTTGGTATAAAGCCAGTATCAGTAACTGGATCTAAGAGGCTTATTCGTGCAGCGATAGAATATGCAATAAGAAAAAACCGCAAGAGTGTTACCATGGTCCACAAAGGCAATATTCAAAAATACACCGAAGGAGCTTTTCGTAAATGGGGCTATGAGCTTGTCCGAGAAGAGTTTTCGGACCAAGCAGTTGGCTGGGATGATTGCGATGGAAATCCAGGGGACAAGATTCTGGTGAAAGATGCAATCGCCGATATAACTTTGCAGCAAGTCTTGACTCGGCCGGAGGATTTTGACGTTATTGCAACAACTAACCTCAATGGCGACTATCTCTCCGACGCCTTGGCTGCTCAGGTGGGAGGTATCGGAATTGCCCCAGGCGGAAACATAAACTACGTAACAGGTCACGGTATTTTCGAAGCAACTCATGGAACGGCCCCTAAATACGCTGGTCAAGACAAGGTCAATCCAGGATCGGTCATACTCTCTGGAGTTATGATGTTTGAATACTTAGGCTGGGATGAAGTGGCCAATGACATTGTCAAAGCTCTCGAAGCGACAATTGCCGACAAGGTTGTTACTTATGACTTTGCACGTCTAATGGACGGCGCAAAGCAGGTCAAGTGTTCAGAATTTGGCCAAGAAATCGTTTCTCGACTCTAAGTATTACTTTTACTCAAAATCGCAAAGGAGCCTTTTAAATGAGCAACTCAAATACCCCAATTCACGTTACAGTTACCGGAGCAGCTGGCCAAATTGGTTATTCACTGCTCTATCGCATTGCATCAGGTCAGATGCTGGGAGCCGATCAACCAGTTGTCCTTAGGCTTCTAGAGATTGAACCAGCCATGAAAGCTCTCGAAGGCGTGATAATGGAGTTAGATGACTGCGCTTTCCCGTTGTTGCAAGATGTAGTTGCGACGAGTGATCTCAAGACGGCATTTGACTCAACCTCCTGGGCTTTACTTGTTGGATCTATTCCAAGAAAAGCCGGTATGGAGAGGAACGACTTACTAAACATAAATGGCGGGATATTCGGGCCCCAGGGGAGGGCTATTAATGACTACGCCTCCGATGACGTCCGGATTTTAGTTGTTGGCAATCCTTGCAACACCAACTGTCTAATTGCACGCTCGGCTGCCCCAGATATCCCAGCGGATCGATGGTTTGCCATGACCCGATTAGACCAGAATCGTGCGCGATCGCTAATTGCTAAGAGGGTTGGAGTATCAGTAGAAGACGTAAGCGGCCTAGTTATCTGGGGTAATCACTCGTCCACACAGTTCCCTGATTTTGAGAATGCTCAAGTCCAAGGTAAGCCCCTGGAGAGCGTAGTCAATGACCGCACTTGGTTGGAGGGAGATTTTATTACAACTGTTCAGCAAAGGGGAGCCAAAATCATAGAGGCCAGAGGAGCTTCTTCGGCGGCTTCCGCAGCGAATGCTGCAATAGATTCTGTGGTTAGCGTAGTAAATCCAACGCGCAAGGGGGATTGTGTTTCGCTTGCTGTAGTATCCCAGGGCGAGTATTCCATTCCAGAGGGCCTTCAGTTTGGTTTTCCGGTAGTATCGGACGGAAAGTCATGGAAAATCATTGAAGGCTTATCACACGACAGTTTTGCCCAAGAGAGAATACGCCTCACGACCGAGGAACTTCTCTCAGAACGCGAAGCCGTTAAAGCTCTACTTTGATTTAATGACCCCTAAGCGAGGTTTGCGCTAAGAGGATACAGCTTCTTCTACTAATTCAATTCCAAGTTGACGCAAGAAAAATGATTTTTCACGAATTGCCGACAGCCATTCATTGAGATCAAGCTCAAAATGTAATCGGTCTCCCTCCTCATATGCATGTTCTAGTTCATCAAAAGCTGCACACTCCGCATCGGCAAGTTCCCGATAGCGTGCCAGAACATGATCGTCGATAACTTCCATAAGTGCCATAAAGACCTCCTTGTAAGGGGTTTAGTATCTGACTTATTTCAACTTATCTCTTGTTTAGCATTCTTGCTTGTCGGGAGAAAAATTAGCCTCTACCAGGAGAAATGCAGCGGTACTCGCCATCTCCTCGTCACCTACTTAGCTGGGAAAGCCTACTTAGGAAGTTGCGAGTAACTCTTGCGTGTTATCTTGCGACCTAGCCAAGCAATTGGATCAAAATGCCGATCCACGACCCTTTCCTTCATGGGGATGATTGCATTGTCTGTAATTTTTATCGACTCAGGACATACTTCTGTGCAACATTTTGTTATGTTGCAAAATCCAATGCCACCTTCACTTCTCGCAATATCTCTAACATCTTGAGTATTCAATGGGTGCATCGACATCTCAGCATATCGTAGAAAGAATCTAGGTCCCGCGAAATACTTCTTATTATCCTCATGGTCCCTTATCACATGGCACACATCTTGGCATAGGAAACATTCAATACACTTACGATATTCTTGGATCCGATCGACATCTTGTTGATACATGCGTCTTACACCATCAGGACCGGGATCGGCGATCTTGAGCGACGGAACTCTCTGGGCTACCTCATAATTGAAGCTAACATCAGTAACCAAATCTTTGATTATCGGGAAAGTCTTCATTGGCGCTACTGTTATCGGAGTTTCTGGGTCAAAAGTTTCCATTCTGGTCATACACATCAAGCTTGGACGCCCATTTATCTCAGCTGAACATGAACCACATTTACCTGCCTTGCAGTTCCATCGTACAGCGATGTCATTTGCCTGGCTGGCCTGGATGGCATGAACCACATCAAGGAGCACCTCACCTTCTTGAATTGGCGATTCATACTCTTGAAATTTCCCGCCACTGGCATCTCCACGCCATAGCCTCATTTTCCAGGACTTTTTGCTGGTTGTCCCCGCTTCCGGCTGGGCCTTTGCTTGCACCGAAGGGCTCGAGTTGACGCCCGGCTGGGCCTTTGCTTGCACCGTAGAACTAGAGTTGGCCTCTGGTGAGTCCGAGGAGTCCGTGGAGTCCGGTGATTCCGAGGAGTCCGAGTTCTTAGAATTGTCGGTATTGTCTTGTGGTGTAGAAGTTGCTTCCATTGTT
>JAKAVM010000046.1 GCA_021827485.1 Actinomycetes bacterium | reverse complement strand
TGCCGGTCAAAGACCGGTGCTCGTTCAAGTCCGACTTTGTCGGCAGCGAGAACTTCTAAAGTGGAGGCAGCGTAAGTTGTCGCCACTAAAGGGAATCCCACGACTTTAGTCGTTGGGAGGAGGTCAAGGAACACTCAAGCGCTCCGCAACACTTCTAAGGACGCCAGTGAACTCTGCGCTCCTTCGAAAGCTAGCATCTACCTAATTAGTTCTGGAACGCGACTCCTATGAGTAGACCATGTTGGAACCTCCAAACAAGTAAAACTCTACAGTGAGATTCAGCACAGCAAGTTCTTGGGCTATCAGCTCAAATGCCTGGTGTAGAACATCTCTGGTAATCGCTTTCAAACCTTCTCCAGCGCTTGGTCGCTCATATATACACCTCGTATCCGAAACGCACCAGGTATGTGTCTGGCGCGGCTCCAGCAAGCATCCCTCTTAGGATGACCGAGCGTTCGCAATCCCGGACCGCAGCGGCGCCAGTCCTCGTACACCCAAGACGGCGGGACAATGCCATCATGCTACGACAAGTACTCAGCTAGCCCTGCAATCAAAGCATCGTGTAACTGGTTGCCAGTAGGTCGCGGAGGATCTTTCATTAACAACTTGCGCGAGCCAACACTTGAGTAACGTAAGGACTGCTCAAACCTTGACACCCATGTCAGAACGTCATCATCGACCTTATCGGCAATCTTCTCACCTAGCATTGCTAGTGTAAGTACCTTATTGTTCGGGTCATCTATATGTATTAGATCTGCATACTTATCGGCCTCGGCCAGGTCTGCGTGAAGCCAGCACCACCGTCCCCTCGGAAGCGAAGCAAGGGTGCAACGCGTGTCGTCCACCTTCATCCATTCGCAACGTTGACGCAACTGACTTGAAATCTAAACTCCATGTCCATAGCCCGCTCGCACGGTGCGCTCGTCTTGCCTGCTTGGATAACTAGCCAAAATATCGGGAGTAGACGTACTGCTCATATTTCTATTTTACTGTAAATAGTGCTTGTTCGCACGAGTAGGGACTATGTGCAGAAATGGGCGAAACCGCGATTGTATTCAGGGGGCTTAGGCGAGCCCGCGCCGGTCGCCGTACTTGGGTAGCTTACGGGAAGTGATCCGGAAGATCGTTCTCATAGAGTACTACGTCACCCGCTGCTAGGTTATTTCTCACCCACGCAACTGCTTGCTGCCTTGAGTCAACTATAACTGCTGGCTTTGAACTGTCCCGCCAACCCTTACTGAGAGCTTTACGATTTGTTCTTTGTACTATCATCAACTCTGTATCCCTCGCCAAGCAGTATCTTGCAAATTCTACGTTCTCACTAAACTGTCTGTTACCTAATTCGACAATACCGGGTGTGACTACGACTCTGCGACAACCAACTTGTCCTAGTTTAGCTAGAAGTTCAACGGCTTGCCTCGCACCAGTGGGATTCGAATTATAGGTATCGTCAATAATTGTTATACCAGTTTCCCCAGTATATATCGTTCGTCGATGAGCAACCTCAGGAAGTGTTTCGAGCATCTTAGATATTGTTTCTTCGTCAACTTCAAGGAGCTTGGCAACGCTAAATGCACAGGCTGCGTTTGTTTTTGATACTGACTTGGGAAGCCCTAGTCCATCTAACATTTGTTCGCTTGCCAAGATAACGTTGCGCTTATTCTCTAACAGCGTCTGTGCCAAGGCTCTCAAGCGCGAATCATCCCCATTTAGGACGATCGAACTCGCAAGTTCACATATCTCAGACTTAGCTTTAAGAATAACGTCTTCGCTGCCCATTCTCTCCAAGTGCACTGGGCCAATGGCAGTAATAACAGCAATATCAGGCACAATCCATCTGCACATCTTACGGATCTCCCCGGGACCGTAAGTACCCATCTCCGCAATAAAAATCTCAGTACCTAAACCCAATCCCTCATTGACGGCTCTGGCCAGTCCCAATGAGTTGTTAAAACTAGCGGGGGTAGCGAACACAGCAAACTTCGTTGAGAGGATGTGCGAAAGATAATTCTTCGTTGAAGTCTTCCCATATGAACCAGTTATTGCAATTACACGTGGTCTGATTGCCTCAAGCTTGCCTCGTGCGCTCTTGACGTACTTACGTGCAATGAACTCTTCAATTGGCTGATCTAGCGCTAGGGAAATATCAATCCAAACAGGCATCAATAGAGTGACGGCACTGCTCAGAATAGTAACAATTCGGCCCGAGTCATGAGGAGAAAATAATCCAATGCCACTTTCCAGTCCTCCAACAACAATGAACGAAACTAGAGCAACTGTTTTCATCCTCCTGGTCCAAATAAGTTTCGATGTCCTTCCTCGAAGTCCCAAACCTATTGGCGATCCCAAACAAATAGCTAGAGTGACAATCCCGAAATAGGATCCAACAACGCAAGCAACCAATGCGATCAGGGCCAGCCCCAACAAAGCACGATTTAAAGACGTTGACCACCACCAACGCCTAGCAAAAAGCGAGGTCCTACCCGATTGATAATGTTCGCGCTGAGCAACCCTATACCACCGAAACGTGCTAACGATGCAACAAATGAAACTCGCTATAAGAAAAATCACGGTGACTGTCTCACGATTGTTCTAGCAACGCAACAAGTTCTTGGCTCAAGGCATCAGGAGAGCCTGAAGGAATAAGGTGGCCAGCTCCTGATATGGTCGTCAGCTTCCAACTAGGAAATCGCCGGGTAAGTTCTATTGCTAGTTCAAATGGTGCCTCCATGTCATTATCTGACCACAGCAATCTAACCGGACACTTTATCCTGCCTAGCGAATCATCATATGACTCGTTAACAGCTTTTACTAAGACCTCTCTCATTACACCAGTTGAGTTCCTGTAATCTAATGATCCATATTTACGACGGGCTTTTTCCATCCGCTCTTCGCCAATTACCCCGTGACGATTCAGCGACCTTATCATGCGATAGCCCAACTTAGGGCCAGCTGCTCTAGAGGAATTTCGATTTTGTAGAAGTGGTACTCCTGAAAGTATGAGACCTCGAACTTGCTGAGGATACTGATCAGCCAAGCGCACCGCCACTCTACCCCCGAAAGAATGACCTATAACGATTAGGGGACCACCAACCTCGTCTATAACTTCGTTTACAAGCATTGCATAATCTTGTGTACTCCAACCTATGGGCGGAGCTGGACTTTGCCCAAAACCTGGAAGATCAAGGGCTAGAAGTGAAAGATTACCGAACTCTGCAAGCTTTGCGAAATCTTTATGAGTGCGCTGCCATCCGTGGAGGCATATTGCCTGGATCACCTCTGAGGATTCAGAGGGATTATTCCGATAGTGTTCACCAAATACTTTTCCTTGGCAATAGGATTTGAGCACCTTCCTAAGTTATAGGCTCCGTGCCCAACAGGCACTTTACTTGGCTAATTTCCTACATTCTTGTCGCCTGAGCCGTCTAGACTCTCTTGAATAAATCTCCCCTGAGCCGCCTAGACTCTCTTTAATAAATCTCCCCTGAGCCGTCTAGACTCTCTTGCATAAATCTCGTCTTTTATATCCAAACAATTTAATGAATCATCCCTATGGACCCGACCAAGCTAATCAAATCACCGGTGTTGACTGCCTAGATGATGAACAGCTCAGGGCCATAAACTCGACTGCAAGTGTCCAATTGGTTAAGATCGGAA
>JAKAVM010000080.1 GCA_021827485.1 Actinomycetes bacterium | reverse complement strand
ATCGGTCACATTGGATATTAAATTTATGTGTAAGCAAAGTTGAATATGGTCGGTTATGAGAACTCATGAAAAGCATTGACATAATATATAAGACACGGACTACCCCGTCAATGGCCAGTTGGCAAAGTGAGATCTTGTTGGTAATAGTTAGCTATGTTGTTTATTCTTCCGCGGAAGAATAATTGACCGACCAGTCAAGTTTCTGGATTATCACCTCCGTGCCCTAAAGTCCGACATCCTCTACCTTGAATCAAAATCGGTATTTCAGAGAAGTTTAATAACAAAGTTTCAGCCGCCAATTAGAATCTATTATATGCATTAGGGTGTGACACGAGCCCAGTTCAATGATTTCTTCTCCTGTGGTGTTTGTCGCTAGGATGTCTTGGGTGAATGTTCCTAAAATCTTTCCCGCTATCGACCGAGCTAGGCATAGAACCTCCAGCCTGATCAAGTTAAGTGCCCTTGTCGCTTTATCGACTGTAATCCTTGCATCGTGTTCAAGTTCTAGTCCTGCAATTCCCAACTCCCTTGGAGCAACAATTGCACCAATGCAATGGACCAGCCCCGGTCCCAGTCAAGTCCCTGCATTCTATAATCCGCCAAGTAACCTCAAGCCTGAGCCGCAAGGAACGATAATAAGGTCACAAAAGATAACAGGAGTGCCTGGTTTCCCAAGCAATGCTTCCTTGTGGCGGATTCTGTACTACTCGAAGAACATCTATGGGAATGACATCGCAGTATCGGGGTATTTGGCTATACCTAAGTCCTCTCCTCTCCCAACGGGTCGACCAATAATTACTTGGGCGCATGGAACTACTGGGGTTGCCAGAATCTGTGCTCCATCTATATTTACAAACGCGTCAGATGGGTCTGGTATTTACTTAGCACCTGATCTTACCAGCTATATCAATAGTGGTTATATTGTTGCAGCTACCGACTATGAAGGTTTGGGTGGACCAGGAACTCATCCATATTTAGTAGGTCAATCCGAAGGACAGAACGTGTTGGATGCGGCGTTGGCTGCTCAGAAGTTCCCGGGCTCCCACGCTTCCAATAGTGTCGTAATCGTTGGCCATTCACAAGGAGGACAAGCAGCACTCTACGCAGGACAACTAGCACCTAGTTATGCACCTTCACTAAACGTTGTGGGCACCGTTGCAATAGCGCCACTTACTGAGACAGCTGAAGCACTTCCGATAGCACTCAAGCTTGGCCCTGGAGAAATATCTCTATTGGCCTCAGCTGGCTATGCATGGTCCAAGACCTACAAGGACCTACCACTAACATCTATCTTTTATCCTTCAGCAATTGCCAAAATCACAAAACTTGAAACGAGCACCTGTGAAAATCAAGTCCAAAATGCTATTGCCAAGATGAATCCCAATAAAATCATTCTACCCGGATTTGCTAATCTTAGCTCACTAAAAACTTACCTACAGGAGAACTCCCCTGGGGCGGTCCATACGCAGTCTCCAATTCTTATCTTGCAAGGACTTGCTGATACCACAATACCGGCAATCTTGGCAGAAACGTTTGAAAAGACTCAATGTCCCGCGGTTGATGATAACCTACAGTTGGAACTCTATCCTGGAGCGACACATACTGGAGTGCTCAAACCATCAGCAAGTACAATGCTGTCCTGGATCAAGCAACGCTTAGCAAACCAACCCGTGACCCCAGGATGCTCCCAGTCAACGGCTTAGACAACTATATTTGCTTGTGGCATAGGCAAGATAATTGGTCGTCGCCTGGTAATCTTCAATCAATTTCCGACGCTCGGACCATTGGTCAAGATCTTTGATCGTCTACTGATAATGTTCAATCGGTGATATCAGCACCGAAGCGCACAAATTTACCGTATTGTGAATAGTTTGTTCGGCCGGGGAAACTACCACGAATGACGTGAGTATCAAGAAGAATAGTGGTCATTATGTAATTGTGCGGATCAATTCGCGTCCCAAATAGTGATGCATAAACTAAAGGACTCCCCTCTCTTCTAATTACATAGTCGAGCAGTTTGTGCTAAGGCCAAAAGCCCCTATCCAAGGCCGACCTTGCATCGATAAGATCCGATATGAGCAAGTCCGCAGAACTGGAGAACTTAGATTTTTGATCCCACATTCCTAGACATTTCCCGCCCCAATGAGGAAGAGATGTTACTCAAGAAAGAGGCCCATAGGATAGCAGTTGAAGTTCTTCGTCCTTGCGCTCGAGAACTTGATCGGATGCCACCTGAGCAGAGAATCCTTCCCGGCTCTCCTTATTTTCAGGCAATAGGTCAGCTCAAATCACTTGGTTACCACCGCATGTTTCTCCCCGCTCCCTACTCGGATTCTGACACCCAAGTTTCGGCACTTGGTCGTGCAATTTTCTTAGAAGAACTTGGATGGGGAAGTTTGGGTCTGGCGACTGCTTTTGGCGTGGATATGCTCCCCTTCGTGTTGATTGCAATGTTTGGGAGCGATGAACTCAAAGAAGAAGTATTGCTTCCCTGGGTTGAAGACACCGAGGGAAAATATCATGGATGTTGGGGTGCCACAGAACCCGACCATGGAAGTGACGGAATCATGTCGCTTCGTGATGAATCAGGACTTACATTTGGGAAAGCGCAGGTCTCCATCCAGTCAAGCGGCGATGATTGGATAATCAATGGCCAAAAATCTGCCTGGGTCAGTTCGGCCCCGATTGCAACTCACTGCGCACTTCACGTTCAATTAGCCGGAGAAGAAAACCCACTGCACGGGATGTTCGTCATCGTTGATCTATCTAGCGAAGGAGTGACGCTAGGACAGCCAATTCAAATGCTTGGCGCGCGCGACGATCCGCAAGGAGAGATCTTTTTTGAAAACGTTAGAATCCCCGGGAAAAATGTTCTTGTCGCTAACTCACCATTCTACGGAGTTTTTATCGACCAGCTGCTTTGCGCGACTAGTTCCAACATAGCCAATATTGCAGTCGGTGTCGCCAGAGCAGCTTTCGAAGAGGCTCTTGAATATACGCGCCGGAGAGTCCAAGGTGGCCAGCCAATTGTTAACCATAAGAACGTCCAACTCACCCTATATTCAATGTTTGAAAAAATTGAAACAGCACGCTGCTTCGCGCGACAGGCCCTGGCTTTCTTGCAGGGTGAGACGCCGAAATTAGATGACCTTTCACAAGACGAGCCTCAATCTCCAATGGGGATTTCAAATTTCCTTTCCTCCCCCAGACATGCCCGTTGCGCCCAGATTTATGCCAAACGAATAGCTTTCGAGGTTGCCAACGACGCACTCCAGTTGTCAGGGGCATTTGGACTATCCGATGAATCGCTTTTTGAAAAGTTATTTCGAGATGCTAGGAGCCTTTGGATTGAAGATGGAACGCTTGAAGTCCTTAGCCTTGATGCTGCACGCGACCTAATCAAAAACTATGAGACCGACCAATATGTCCCGACGGAGGTAATACAACGATGGTAGCTGACGGAGGCATCCCAATAGATGCTCCACTTTATGAAGTTGATCTTGAGCGCGGTGCTGAATACTGGGATTGCAAAGCTATTGCGACGGTATTCACGATTTCTCAAGATGTTTCAGACCTTATTCCAGAAGGCTTGAAGCTACTTGGCGAATCTCCACTTGGTATGGTGCTGATTGCCGATTATGGAAAATCAACCCTTGGACCATATAGTGAATTTGTATCCTTAATCTAGGGAAAGGAG
>JAKAVM010000092.1 GCA_021827485.1 Actinomycetes bacterium | reverse complement strand
AGCACAAGGGCAATAACCTCGCCCACCTTCCAGCCATACTGACGGGCAGCCGAAGCAGAGACGGCAAATCCGCCGTTGTACAAATTTTCAAGATTGCCCGATATAACAGTCGTGCGCACTAACTGACTCCAGGTTTTCGGATCAATTCCATATACCTTCTTCAGGGCTCCCCCAACCGAGATAGTCCCTACTGACGCACTAGTAGTCGTCTCTATTGCACTTGCAGATCCAAGGCCAGAAAGAGCATCGGGGGTAAAGGGTTCAACATTAGGTGTAATCAAGACAAAATCAGCCCGAACCGATCCCTCAATACCATTGATTGCAGACTTCTGAACTGAAGAAGCAAGAATAGCCACAATAGAGATAAGTGACAGACCAATCATAAGGGCTGCTGCAGTACCGGCTGTTCGCCTGGGATTTCTCAAGGCATTTCTCATGGCTAGTGACACTGTCATACCACGATGTAAAGTTGTAATGGTACTAAAGGCTCTTACGATTACCAACACTAGGACAGGGCTACATAATGCGACTCCGAAAAGCAATAAGAATCCACCGACTCCATCAATAGATATTCTCCATGAATCTTGGGTAAAGCTTGTCGAGGCGAGGAGCATAAGAAGTCCAATAGCCAAAAGAACTGCAGCTGCTAAAATCCTCCTCCAGGTAAATTTTCCGATAGCTGACTCAAGGTCATTGCGCAAAGCAGACGCTGGACTCAAGCGCGACGTACGCAAAGCAGGCACAACTGCGGCTATGAAAGTCGCTAATAACCCCATAAACAACGGAATTAATATTGTTCTCAGTGTTACCGAGGTAACTGAACTCGGAAGATATATACCTCCAAAAGATACAATCCTAGGCAACAAGCTTCCTGCCGCAAATATACCCCAGATGATCCCGATAATCGAACTCACTAACCCAATCAACATCGCTTCACCAATTACGACAAAAAGAATCTGAGCACGACAAGCACCAAGACACCTATACAGGGTCATTTCCCAACTTCGTTGAGCGGTAACGAGCGAAAAGGTATTGAATACAATTAGCGAACCCAGAAACAGAGCTATTAGCGCAAAAATTGCCAACGTCCATGGCAAGAATGAAAGCCCCTGCGAGAGACTTTGAGCAGTAGAGCTAGCTAAGTCAGAACCGGTCAGAACCTCATAATTGGGTCCAATAGAAGCTTTCACCTCAGAGATAAGTGCTTGTGCGCTAATCGTTGATTTCTTAGTGAGATCAATCTCAGAAAAAGAGTTTGGAATCCCCATATCGTCCTGGGCGGTTGTTAGAGTAAATCCAGCAATCGTTGCCCCTGCCAAATAAGAGGACCCTCCCAGAGTAACTACACCAACGATGCGAAAATGGTGAGCCGTCGCCCGAAATGCTACATCAACCTCTTGGTTCAAATGAAAGTGGTAGTGGAGATAGGTTGCCAGATCCATTACAACTTGATGCGGGCCCTTCGGGAAGTGGCCATTGACAATCTGCATAGAGCCGAGTGAGGTGCTTGGACCGACTGACATCCCAACATTGGGTGAACCAAAACTACCGATAAGCCTATGACCGGAGGTTACAAACTGAGAGTAACCAATTACGCTACCTTCAGCTCGGGCAACGCCCGGCAAAGTTGCAACTTGCTTTAGCAATGATCCTGGTACTGCCGTGCGAGGAGCAGTTGCAGACTCAGAAGCTCCGACTGCTTGGCTTCTAATCACGACTGATATTTGCTTAGTTGCGGTACCAAAGATTTGATCAAATGTAGCGTTGAAGGAATCACCCAACACATAGGTGCCAGTCAAAAGACCAACTCCTAGGATTATTGACAAGGTCATTGCCACTAGGCGCAACTTATGATTGACCAAATTCCTGAGCGACATCGCCAAAAGCCCCGTATAGCTATTCTTACGCTTCATGACGGGCTAACTGGTCTGATCTATTGAACTTTTTTTGTGCCTTATCACGGGCTAGCCTGTGCGCCTTGCCTTACTCGACCATCTGAGATTTCAATTACCCGCCTAGCCCAAGTGGCTGCGTGTTGGTCATGGGTAACCATGATAATGGTTTGAGAGAACTCCCCCATGGTCTCAGAAAGAAATTGGAGTAAGTCGTTACTAGATCTTGAGTCAAGATTGCCCGTTGGTTCATCAGCTAAGACAACACGCGGCTGTGTTATAAGCGCCCTAGCCGTCGCTACCCTTTGCTGTTGGCCCTGCGATAGTTCAGAAGGTCGGTGTTCTAGGCGATTGCCGAGTCCAACTGCCGAGATTACTCTTTCAAACCACTCTTCGTCTGGCTTAGAACCTGCAATTATAAGTGGTAGCAGGATATTCTCTTTAGCCGTCAAGGTAGGAAGCAGGTTATTGGTCTGAAATATGAATCCAATCCTCTTGCGCCTAAGCTCAGTAAGTTGCGCCTCGTTCATTGAGGTCACCTCTTCATCACCAATAAATATTTCACCCGAAGTTGGCTTATCAAGACCTGCCATAATCTGCAGCAAAGTGGTTTTACCTGATCCCGATGGTCCCATAATCGCACAAAAAGTCCCTGCATCGATCTCTAAGGATATGTCGTCGAGGGCCACGACTCTGGTCTCCCCGGCCCCATAAACCTTGGTCAAGTTCTTGACCTTGAGAGCAATTTTTGAAAGCACAAGGTTACTCATCGCCTCAAGGTTAGCGCTTTGGGCGGTGAGTTATCAGTCCAAGACAAGAATAATGCCCACGACGGTTGCAAAAATAACAATCGCCCATCTGAGTGGTTCTGCCGGAATCTTCCTTGCCACAGATGAACCCATCCAGCCCCCTATCAAACACATAGGTGCCATCACCGCCACGATACTCCAATCAATTGAACTGACCGAGACAAAGACAATGGCGGCAAGCAGATTTCCAGTAAGAGTAAGCACCGAACGCAAAGCGTTGAGCCTCTGGATGCCGTCGCCCAGGAATGCCCCTAAAGTTGCTAACAAGATAACGCTCACTCCCGCCCCGAAATAACCGGCATAAGCCCCGCACAGTACCATTGCAAGCACCAAAATTGGGTTTCGAAGTTCGCTAATATGCCGCTGGGCTTCCAACTGGCTCTTTTTCGCCCTGCTTAGCGAAACCATTTTTGCAATGGACTTTTGGGATGCCATCAAGAGGGCAGAAAAAAGGATGAGAAACGGGACAATCATACGAAACTGTGACCCCGGCAGAGCCAAAAAGGCCCACGTGCCCCCGGCGCTTCCCCCGACGGTTAACGCTCCGAAGAACAAAATTCGGGCTTTTTGCCCTGAGAGCTCCCTACGGTAGCCAATTGAGTTGCCGATATAGCCTGGAACCAGCGAGAGAGTATTGACGATATTGGCCTCGAAAGCGCCAATCCGCAAGATCAAAAGGGCCGGGAAGGACACGAGGGTCCCAGTCCCGACAATTCCATTCACGAATCCAGCACCAAGCCCCGCCCCGGCAATTAAAAGTGTGTGTGCCAGAGTCACCTTGGCAAGGCTAGTGTGGTTATGTGCCACCTGAAAAACCCCAATGGACAGACCTTTATTCAGAAGTTGTTACTTCGGGACTTTGTACGGGATGCGCTAGTTGCGTCATTGCTTGCCCATACGATGTTCTGGACTATAACGCTAAAGATGGTATTTACAAACCATTTCATATAGATCAAGACGGAAGTATCGATAGCTGTTCTCACGGCGAAAAGGGATGTACGTTGTGTACCAGAGCCTGTCCCCGATTCCGGTCTTGGGAAGGCGAAATAGATAACTACTTATTTGGACGAGGGCGCGAAGAAAACGAAGTTGCTGGTATCTCAAAAGATGTCTTCCTTGCTCGGGCTCTTGACCCTGAGATTGCTGGTGCAGGGCAAGACGGCGGACTAGTCTCAGCAATTCTAATTTGGGCTCTTGAAAATGACCATATTGATTGCGCATTAGTCTCTTATCTCCAAGGAGATGGAACTAGCTGGCAAGCGGTTCCTGGTGTGGCAACCTCTCGCAACGATATTTTAGCTTCAGCAGGTAGTCGATACACTTATAGCGCCAATACATTGGCTTACCCCAAAGCAATTGCAGCTGGTGCAGAACGTATTGCTCTGGTTGGTATGGGATGTCAGGCCTCTGCTCCGCCAGTCATGTCGACACGCAAAGCAGGCAAGATTGCCAGGCGTTTTGTGCTGACTATTGGGTTGCTTTGCTCAAAGACATTTGATGACTCGATTTTTGAGGAGCTTTTTGAGGCCAAGTATCACATCAAGCGACAGGACATCGCCAAGATGAATATCAAGGGGGTCTTCCAAATATGGAAGAAGGATGGAGACTATGTTGAAATCCCGCTCAAAGAGTGTCACCAGTGGACTCGTGAAGGGTGTAAGTCGTGCCCGGATTTTGCGGCTGAGCATGCAGACATCTCGACGGGTGGGATAGGCGCCTTCAATGATTGGACTCTAACTATCGTAAGAACAGATAAGGGCCGGGAGATTTTTGACGGGTTGGTCAGTTCCAAAATGATTGAAGTTAGACCAGCCGATGATGACCCGGGTGCAGTTGCGCTAATGCACAAATTAGCTCGCGTATCTCGCAAGCGCTGGCCTGATTTCGCTGATAACGGCCCTCGGAGACTACCTGTAATCGCACAATAAGATTAGTTATTTCTATGTCACCTAGAAACAAGTCACATCAATCGGAGAAAACTGTACTGGTTTTGGTACGTCACGGTGCCACACCTACAACAGGAAAGGTACTCCCTGGGCGCGCTAAGGGATTACACCTATCTGACAAGGGCGTGGAAGAGGCTAAGATTGCCGGTGAAGCCTTGGCTGCTTTTCTGGAAAACCTATCGAATCGCTTTAGCCTTGGCGCTATATACTCTTCGCCCATGGAACGTGCGCGCGAAACTGCTTTGATAGTAACCAAGGCAATTTCCGCTGGGCGTTCAGAGGCGGTAAAGCCAGTAATCGACCGTAATCTTATTGAGTGTGACTTTGGAGATTGGACTGGTCAATCATTGGCATCACTGGCAAAGCTTGAACAATGGAAACAAGTATATGTAAACCCGGGCAACTTTCGTTTCCCCTCTGGGGAATCATTTATGGAGCTTCAATCTCGAATGATTGATGCTTTGAGAAAGTATCGATTAGAGCATCGTGGGTCAATTGTGATTGCGCTATCTCATGCCGATCCAATCAAAGCCGCATTATGTGATGCGATGGGAACTCACATCAGCTCAATTCACAAGATTACAGTTGGAACTGCCTGCATTTCGATTATCTCTTATCTCGACGAGATGCCAAATGTAAATTGCATTAATGTAACAGGAAATTTGAGTGCTGCGGAGAGAACACTTTGAACCCAATTTACAGAGACATGGAATCAGTGCAGCGGGTAACGGTAGGTGCAATTGGAGAGGTGGGAAGTAGAGTCTTCTTGCTTCAAGTGAGATCCGAGTTCGAACTAATAACCCTCAAGCTTGAAAAGCAGCAGGTTGCAGCGCTTTGTGAATATATAGGACAGCTGCTCCAAGAACTAGATCGGCCCGGACATTTACCTGAAGATTTAGATCTGGAAGTACCTTTTGAACCTGATTGGGTAGTTGGGACGATAGGCATCCACTACGATGCAGACGTAGATAAAATCTTACTTTTGATTGAAGAGATTCACGACGAGGATGAAGTCGGATCGGCACTGCGGGTCATGTGCAGCCGTGAGCAGGCAGGTGCGTTAGCTATCCGAGGTATCGAGCTATTATCTTCTGGAAGGCCGCCTTGTCCAATATGCGGATATCCCCTTGACCCAAGAGGCCATAACTGCCCTCGCACTAATGGTAACACGCCACCGTTGCGATAGTGCTGACTGGTGGGATCGTGCCGACCGATGGGATCGTGCTGACCGATGGGCAGATTGAGGTCCTAGGAAGGTTACCTTATAGCTCTAACTTTAGCTTCCTATGCAGAATCTCTTCCAAAGATATATCGCATAGCGAGGATAGCTATAATTCATCAGTAATCGCTGTTTACAAACCTCAAGACGGAGAGAGACCGCTGTGGGACTACCCTCCAGGATTGTATAAGAGAGAGGTAGCTTCTTATCGACTCTCTGACCTCTTGAATTGGGAAATTGTGCCGACAACGGTGGTCAGATCTGATGGCCAATTTGGTGTTGGATCGATTCAGCTTTTTGTGGAAGCTGACTTTTCGCTCACATACTTTGACTTTGTAGAAGACATTGAGTTGCATGATCAACTAGTAAAGATTGCAGTATTTGACTTATTGATAAACAACTCCGATCGCAAGGCTGGCCATATACTCATCGATAAGAATCGCCACCTGTGGGCAATCGACAACGGGCTAACCTTTCATTGTGAACCAAAACTGCGTACGGTTATCTGGGATTTCCAAGAGGTTGAGATACCTGCGGACCTCCTCAAGTCAATCAAAGCTTTGCTGGACACTCCAGATCGTATCGTGAATACTTTTTCAGACCTCTTGAGTCCCCAAGAAATCGATTGCTTATTCGAGCGTGCGCGACGGCTGGTTGGTAATCCATACTTGCCAGTGCTGGAGGAATCCAAACGGCCTTTCCCGTGGCCACTTATCTAGGTAGCAGGACTAATCTCAATCGGGAAACGGCGGCGTCTTGTTCTTGTGATGCTGCTTGACAACCTCCCTGAAAGCTTTCAAGTGAGCCTTATCCTTAAACCTACCCGTGTTGCGCTTCGATAGATATATGTCATAAACGTCGGCAACCGGGAACGATATGACAGAAGACGTACTTCCTGAAGCGATAGAGTATTGCTGAGTCGGTACCCTTCTTGGGCGGCCTCACCCTATAACTGCTAGCACATTCTTCAATGCCTGTGCGCCGCGCCTCATCGCCTTATCAAGAGATATTGACGCGTCGCACGCGTACTGGTTGACATCATTCTCGGTAAGCTCTGCTGCTTCCGTGCGAAGCTCCATACCACACGCCGCGACGATCCGCTCCAGTGTCCCGTAAGCGGGGTCTACCTTGCCGGACTCGTAGTTGGCAATAGCGCTGCACGATGTACCGGCCCGCTTAGCCAGTTCCCGCTGAGTGAGCCCTGCCCGCAGCCTAGCGTCCGCGATTATGTTCGCTGCTGACATAGAAGAACGATCTTTTCTCATAAACCTATCTTACCACAACATGAAACGATTTGTAACTACATCTAGTAGCACGATGGTAGTCAAGGCTTTCACGGAACTCATGCAGAGCTAGAAATTGCATTTACCGAAACATAAGCTGGTCTGGCGTGATTATCAGATCTGATAATATATATGCGTGAAGCCGGAGATTGACCTAGCCAAGCATGATCCTGAATTTCTCGCTGTTCTCGAATCAGCCGCCAAACTCCAGTTGCTAGTTCCTGATGCTGTGGTCGTAGGCGGGACGGCTGCCGCTCTTTACGCTGGCCATCGCCTTTCGACCGATCATGATCATGTCTTGGAGGATTTAAAAGATCATTTCGAGATGGTTTTGGATGCACTGGAAGCTGACGAGGGATGGGCCACAAATCGAATCACTCCTGGTAGGGTCATTCTTGGCAACTTGGGTGGAATTGAAACCGGAGTCCGCCAGATGATCCGTAAGGTTCCCCTTGAAGTGGCTACCATCGAGCTTGCAACGGGAGCCAAACTCCGAGTGCCAAGCTTGGACGAAACATTGAGAATCAAGGCATACCTTATTGTTCGTCGGAACCAAACTAGAGACTACTTGGACGTGGCTGCTCTAGCCGATCATGCTGGTATCGATCATGCCGCGAGAGTCCTAAGTGACATCGACAGGTACTATTCAGATCAACACGAGTCCGAAGACGGAATAGCCTCTCAACTGGTTAGGCAGCTAGGCGAACCGAGACCTAGTGATTCAGGTGTAACCCAGCAGCTGGCAAGCTACAAGCGACTAGCCAGTCGGTGGACTGACTGGGCGCAAGTAAGAAAACTGTGCTGTTCGCTCGCCTCGCGCATAATAGCTGGTGGAACGTGAATCGTGGCAACAGCGCTCCGAATTTGTCGGGTGATGGCGAGTCCTCTTCAGTCGCAAGAAACTCGGTTGGTAAACTAAATTTTCGCAATGTCATAGCTTCACCGGAAGATCCTGTTGAGACTTGGCCGCTTGAAGCTATCGAGGCTGCTCTCCATCGAGGCTCCTTGCATTATTGGCGCAGGCTCGCTAAGGCAATTCAAGCCGATCCTTGGGGAACGGTTGCTAGAAATGTGGAGCACGTGCTGTCTTATAGCAGACCATACGGGGTAGCTCCAGTGATGGATCAAGCTATTGCTAATGCCCGAAGTGCACAGCTAGCAGAAAGTTAATTGTCTACTCCTCCGACGCTAAGGCAACTCGAACGAGCCTATTATTCGATTTATCGAAGACTCAAACTATCGATTCTTTAGGGCGTCGATGAGTTGGGGAAGAACCTTATGAACATCGCCGACTATGCCAAGATCGCAAATAGTGAAGATTGGAGCATCCTTGTCTTTGTTTATCGCAATAATATTTTTTGAACCCTTCATACCAACCATATGCTGAGTGGCTCCAGATATTCCGCATGCGATATATACCGTTGGCTTTACAGTCTTACCAGTTTGACCAACCTGGTAGGAGTAGGGAACCCATCCTGCATCAACGATGGCCCTAGATGCCCCCGGCGCCCCATTGAGTAATTTGGCCAACTCTTCAATCATGCCATAATGCTCACTTTGGCCAAGACCCCGTCCTCCCGACACTACTACTTGGGCTTCATCAAGCTTTGGCCCCGATCGCTCTTCCACATGTCGATTCAACACCTTGGCGGCACCAGTTGCCCCTAGATCGCCAACGGCGATGGAAACAACTTCTGGATTAGCTGGCGAAATATCGTCTTGAGCTGCAAAAGTCTTGGCGCGAACTACAAAGAGCCACGGCCCTGATTGCGTAAAACGTGACTTAGCAATCTGCGTACCCCCAAAAAGGGCGTGACTTGCAACTATTGTATCTCCACTTGATTCCAAACCAATGCAGTTTGTTATAACACCTTTATCTAGTTTTACTGAAAGTCGGGCCGCCACATCCCTCCCATCGTATGTAGCTCCCAGAAGTATCGCATCGGGTGAGTTTCCAGATCTTATCTCAGCAGCCATTGCACTTGCCACCGGCGCCCCGGCAAGGGTCTCTCCTATGTCACCTATATCATAGATCTTCGCAACCCCTGCCCCACCTAAAATTGGAGCTGCTTGACTTACTTGGCTGCCATAAGCAACGGCCTCAATTGATGAGGCCCCAATTGACTTGGCACCTTGTACTAGTTCTAAGGTCGTTGTAGTGGGCTTGCCATCCGTAATTTCCGCCAATATCCAAATCTTATTTATCGCCATTACTCTTATCTCCTATATCAGCTTTAGGGTTTCCAGGAAAGCAACTACCTTCGCATAGCCTTCACCATCATCTTCTACAATGTCACCAACTTGGCGTTCTTCCGCATTGGCAACTTCAAAAACTTCCTGGCCCGCACCTCGTGCACCTACTACATCTTCGGAAATCCCAAGGCCAGCAACATCTAGCTGATCAAGTGGCTTGGACTTTGCCGCCATTATACCTTTGAACGATGGATAGCGAGGCTCTACAACACCAGCGGTCACTGTTACAAGTGCCGGTAATGGACAGGACACTTCGTCATAACCAGCTTCGGTCTGACGCTCGACTCTAATTGAGCTGCCATCCACTTCGATTTTTTTGGCGAATGTGACTGAAGGCATCTCAAGGAGTTCAGCAACTTGAACTGGGGTCGTGCCGGTATAGCCATCTGTTGATTCGGTGGCCGCCAGGACTAAGTCAGGCGAAACTCGCTTAATTGCTTGCGCGAGTACCTTGGCCGTTCCGAGAGCGTCACTGCCTGCAAGCGTGTTGTCCGAAACCAAAACTGCCTTCGAAGCTCCCATTGCCAACGCTGTGCGTAGTCCACTAGTTTCACCGTTTGGGGCCATTGAGATAAGTGTTACTTCGCCTCCACCAGACTGCTCTGCAAGCCGCAACGCTATTTCTACGCCATAAGCATCAGAGTCATCTAATATCAGCTTACCTGCCCTTACCAGGTTTTTCGTGGTCGGATCCAAGGATCCCGGGCTTGATGGATCCGGAATTTGTTTTACGCATACTGCTACATTCATGCAAAGATAATTCCACGAAACAAGACCAGACCACCAAATCCACGGAGATTTTCCTGCTTTGACCACCTAAAGTGGCAGGTGAGCGCATTTTCGACATTTTTCCTTGCAAGATTGCGTTCTTGGGTTTACGCTTGATTATCGGTGATCTAATGAGGAATTGATTTTTCGTGTTAGGTTGCTTGGAGCTTGTGAAATAAATCACAAGTACCATAAATGCTGGCTCGGAACAGTCTTTCATGGGGTAGGTCCTGTTCCTTTTTTTTATAAATTACTAGGTCTGGGAGACTTTTAGATTATGGCTCTTATGTGGAATAGATCCGTCGAATGGGACAATGACGATTGGCGTGACGTGGCATCGTGCCGCGATACTGACCCTGACTTGTTTTTCCCGGTAGGGACTACTGGTCAGGCGCTAGAGCAAATCGCTGCGGCTAAAGCAGTTTGTATGACGTGTCCAGTCAAAGATCCTTGTTTGGAGTTCGCGTTAGGAACCAACCAGGAATCCGGTATTTGGGGAGCAACCTCTGAAGAAGAGCGTCGTAAGCTTCGCAAAGAATGGTTAGCCCGCCAGAGAAGGGCTTCGTAAGAGCTAGACCTCTAAATCTAGTCTAACTTTTGGGCAAAGCAATCTCGTGGCCTAAAGGCGCGATCTAACTTATTAGCAACCCAGCGCCCGCCGACCGCGGTGGGACACACCGTGGCTAGCTAAGTTAAGAATCTTCCTATCAAGCCTATTTAATTCTCTAGAGGAATGTCGAAAACCACTACAGCCCCTTGATAGGTTTGTCTAAACTTCTCGCCTGCCAACTCATTAGAACCAATCTGAAACTTACCCCCAAGCTGAGTTAGAACTAAATCTCTAACTATAGATAGGCCTAGAGAACTAGTCTTTTCAATCGAGAAATCTAGTGGAAAGCCAATGCCGTTATCACAAACCAAAACCCTCAAGCGATCACCATTGTTGTCAATCTCTAAGCGTACTTTGTTGGTCTTGCCTTGACCTGATCGCCTTGAAGACAGTTCCGCGCTACCCTGTTCTGATCGCCTTGAAGACAGTTCCGCGCTACCCTGTTCTGATCGCCTTGAAGACAGTTCCGCGCTATCCTGTTCTGATCGCCTTGAAGACAGTTCCGCGCTATCCTGTCCTGATTCAGAACTGAATGCGTGCTCAACCGCGTTCTGTAAAAGTTCAGCAATGACTAATGCCAGAGGTGTAGCTATATCAGCAGGGATAACCCCTGCTTCGCACGATACATCGATTGAAAGCGGCAACTGAAATGTATAGGAATCATATGCCATTGAGACCAACGATGAGACAGCTTCATCGAACGGTACCTGATCGCTGGCTTCTTGAGCGAGGATCTCATGGACAACTGCTATCGACCTAATCCTTCTTTCTGCTTCTCGCAAGGCAGCCTTGCCTTCAGAAATAGTCATTCGTCTAGCTTGAAGACTCAGCAGAGAAGATATTGTCTGGAGGTTATTTTTCACCCGGTGGTGGATTTCTCGAATGGTTGCCTCTTTCGATAGCAACATCCTATCACGATACTTCAAATCCGAAACGTCTCTCAATAGCGCCAATGCTCCACTTGGAACCCCGTATTCAAGTAATGGAATACTCCTTATGACTATCGTGATGCCTTGGCCTCTCTCAACTTCGGAAATTACCGGGCGACTAGCAAGCAAGGAGTCAAGTACCCCTGCGGTCTCAGAAACAAGCTCGTCGAGACGCATGCCATGCGCATTGCCAAATACCCCAACCCTGTGCAGTGCATTTACAGCATTCGGTGAAGCATACGTTATTCGACCCCACTTGTCGAGCACCATTAGCCCGTCCCCCACCCTTGGTGCATAGTTTGAATCCGGAAAATCCTCCGGGTAAGGGAAGGTTCCTTCCAAGATCATCTTTGCAAAGCGTTCAAAAAGTTCAATATATACTCTCTCGAGTTCCCCCCACTTGCGCCCAACCCCAAGGGGTGACTCTCGCGACAAAATAGCAATAACGTTTCCCTCATGACGGACAGGAATGCACTGAATACGACCTGGCTCACCCCCATCTCTAACTACAAACTCTCCATCAATGATTTTGCCCAGCTCCCAGGCCTGGCGAACTTGGCTTCGCTCAGTTACATCCACCAACTGACCCACTAAATCCGATCTATGAAGAGTTCGATTAGTGGTCGGGCGTACTTGACCTAAGGTGAGAAATGTCGAGTTGTTTTCTTTGCTCGGACAAAAAAGCAAGAGATCAGCAAAGCTGAGATCAGAAAGCATGCCCCAAGAAGATAAGAGGCGCTGAATGTGGTCAATCTCCTGTTGCGATAAGCCGGTCAGATCCTTTACTTGGTCGTATGAATTCGTGGCTACTTGAAGGTTGGATTGATTCTCCATCAAAACGCCCCGTGGGATGTGGTACTTGAAGCCGCCAGGGAAGGGGTACTTGAAGCCGCCCGCGAAGTCACGGATTTCCCACCAATGGCGCACCTTGTAAATTTACAATTTAATTTCATAGCTTTTTCGCGAACGAAAGCCGGTTAGTACTTCACATCCAACCGAATCAAGCAGCCCCTTGAGTTTATTGGCGTTATCGGATACGTCATTTACCTTATGTGCATCCGACGCAGTTGTAATTCCGACACCTGCCTCTACGAAGCGTTTGAGAAGATAGTAATTTGGGTACTGCTCGGCAACTGGCTTGCGCCATCCGGCAGAAGATAGTTCTGCCACCATCGTTGAGGAAATGGCAGCCGCGGCCATTCGGTCGTAGAACTCTTCAGGAACTCTCGGAAAGCGCCCGGTTATTTTCACCAAGTCCGGGTGTGCCAGCACATCGCAAACTTGTGATTGAGCTAATTCCTCAATACTTATTGTATAATCATCCCACACTTTCTCAATATCCCTAACTTCCCATTCATCCATGACAATATCGCAGGAGATGTCATCAAAGCCCCAAGCTCCGAGCCAATGCACAGAACCTAACAACACATCAAATGGATAATCAGACAACAGTTCAGATACCTTATCCATCTGATCACGATAGTAGTCAACTTCCAACCCAAGAATGATCGGTAGGCCAGCGCGTTTTGCTTGCAAAACACATTCAACGTATGTATCCAAATCGGCTCTAGCATGCTCACTCCAATACTTTTCCATTTGATGGGCAAGATCTCGGTTTGAGTCATTATTCCAAAATCCGCTTAGAGCGCGATCAGCCTGAACAAACCTGAATAGGTGTTCAGTTATAGCAATTTCAGTTACTCCGTTTGCTTGAGCCTTCTCGCAGTAGAGTGCTAGCTGTTCAACAGTCGGCGGTATGTCTCGACTACCATGTGGCCAAAGATGTAAGTGGTAATCGATCACAGTATTATTTGCTTGCCAAACTTTTCAAAATGCAAGTTTGCCATCTAATTGTCTGGCCTTCAAGACCAGCGACTTGATACGATAAAGCTCCTCCTCCATCCCCATCACTAGGTCTGCAAAAACCTGAAGGTTGTTCAGATCAACTGGAGTCGACCTTACTATCTGCTCTATGTCGTCCCAGTCCTTGGTCCTATTGAACGCTGCCTTCATTATCAAGAGACACTCCGGCGATAATATTCGCACGTCTTTACCTGCAAACTTGACGATTCTAGAGGACTCCACAACGAAATCAGAAACTTCTCTGGTGAAGCGGAAGAACAGATCAAGATCCACATCGTAACCAAGCTCTATCCCGATCGACTGAGCCCCTGACACAGCCGACTCTATGTGATGCGCACTAATTTCTACACCAAGTTCTCTCTCAAGTATTTGCAGAGCTCTATGGTCTTCGCCATTTTCGTTGACGTTCATGTCTATTTCAATAGTCTCACGCGGAGTCCGATAATAGTTGCCTGCAAGTGCACCACCAACAACTGGCTGAAGGTCGTGCTTGTCGAAGAGATAATAAACATCCAAGAGAAGGCGCGCGAGATGGGGCATGCTTGGTTCTTTTGGGTCCATATTCACAGCCCTAGCCGACGCTTTAATACAGGATAGTCAGAAGATGACTTCTCCCTACGACGCTCCTCCACCATCCGTTCAGTTGCACCTGGAATGGCTTCGCGGATTGCTTGAAACTCCACGAGGTAAGGGTACAGGTCCCAGTTTGGAGAGCGTAAGTAGGTCAAGTTTAGAGGGCCGCCCTTCGGATGAGCTTCGTGCCAAGCTACTACTTTCTCTTTGAAGCTCATCGTTCTCAACTACTCACTCCCAGTCTTTATCCAAAATCAAGCCCCCGGGCCCTGTCCAACTCGACCTCCTGTCCGCTAGGCTTTTTGCATCGGAAAGCAAGCCACTAACAATTTACTGCATAAATGTGACTTTCGTCCGTATACATTTATAAAATTCTCCACGAGCCTAATAAATCGTGACCATAATCAGCTTAGTTATTCATCAATCTAACAATCGGGGGAACGTTGCCAAATAGTCCATTGTCCCAAACTCACTGGGATGGGTATCCCGAATTTAGCCTTCCTGGAATTGTTGAATTTTGCAGAGCGATACTTCCTCCTGAATTTGGAGGGCCCGACCCCGAAGCTATTGGTTCGCTGGTCCAAAAGTATGCAGGCTTCCTCCCGCCTCCGGCACGCTATGGATTACGAGCTGCAACTTGCGCCATCAAGTTAGGAACTTATGGCCAGCTACGATCAGCTGACCCAGATGTCCGGGTGAAAGCACTACGAAGGATGCAAAAATTTGGAGCTGGCCAAGCTATTGATGCCATCAAGACAGTTATTCTTCTTGCCTCTGGGGCAGATAAATACTCTGATGATATTCTTACACGTTCAAACATCAATCCCTATGCCAGACCGGATTCGATACTTGATATAACCCCCTCGTCGGAATGGGGCTCATTATCTTACTACGATGCTATTGTTATTGGTTCTGGAGCCGGTGGGGCAATGGCAGCCAGGAATCTATCCAGGGCCGGTCTGTCAGTTGTCATAGTTGAAGAAGGCCGTAGACACAGTGTCGAAGAGTTTCGCTCAAACCATCCATTGAGGCGATGGGCAGAACTTTATCGCGACTCAGGTGCCACAGTAGCTCTTGGAATTCCCCCAGTCGTGCTTCCAATTGGGCGAGGCGTTGGCGGGACTACTTTAGTGAATTCGGGCACGTGCTATCGGCCACCAACAAAGGTAATGTTACGTTGGCGCGACGAGTCGGGCCTAGATCTAGCTAATCCTGATGACTTGAACCCTTTTTTGGATGACGTCTGGGAAACCCTAAAAATTGGACCTGTCGATCTGAATATTATGGGGAACAACGGACTGACAGCCCTGCGTGGTGCTGGCGAACTGAAATGGGCAAACGCCCCCCTAAACCGTAATGCTCCAGGCTGCGGAGGTTGCTGCCAATGCGCAATCGGCTGTCCCCGAAATGCGAAGTATGGCGTCCACCTAAATGCCCTTCCCGATGCCTGCGAAAATGGGGCCAAGATTCTTACAAATGCCCGAGTTGTACGTATAGCTACTGAAGGTGGACGGGCAACAGGAGTTATTGCATTACGTGAGAATGGAACTCATCTAGAGATTCGGGCTCCAATTGTAGTTGTGGCTTGTGGAGCTACTGAAACTCCTCCTTTGCTCAGGCGCAGTCACTTGGGCCACCACCCTAGGCTCGGGAAGAACCTAGCTCTGCATCCTGCCATTGGTATCTCTGGGAGGTTCGATGAAGAGATAACACCGTGGAAGGGAGTTCTCCAGAGCGCATCAGTCGAAGAATTCCACGATTCTGATGGCATTTTGATCGAAGCAACTTCGACTCCGCCTGGGATGGGCTCAATGGTCCTACCTGGCATTGGTAAAGACCTTCTCAACGAAATTTCTCAAGCAAACATGCTTTGTACGCTCGGAGCCATGATCGGTGACGATGGTAACGGCTCTGTGATAGGATCTCGTAATTCGATAGTTACTTACAATTTGAAAAATCATGATGGCAAGAGGCTGGTAAAAGCAATTTGGGCTATGGGCAAAGTTTTACTTGCTGCGGGAGCAAGTGAAGTCTTGACAGGCATCCCATCTCATCCAGTCGTACGAACCGTCGAAGAACTCGAAAACGCTACCAAGAGTGCAAACTATAAATCACTTCATGTCGCGGCTTTCCACCCAACCGGAACATGTGCGGCAGGCTCCGATCCGCAAAAACATCCAGTTGACCCTTCGGGAAGCCTCAGGGGTGTGATCGGGGTGTGGGTTGCTGATGCCTCAATAATCCCAAGCTGTCCAGAGGTAAATCCCCAGGTCTCAATTATGGCTCTTGCGCAGTCAGTTGCCGGTAAAATAATTGAAGCCAGTAGCTAAATACTCGGGATCGGGATGGAAATTACCTGTTCACGGCGGGTTTAGCCTAGGTGGAGACCATTTTGGCGGCGAAGCTAAGTCTGGTGTCTCAGCAGGTTATGACGGGTCTGCGCTATGGAGGGCCCCTGGATTGGCCATAAAAAAATTTCCTCTTGCAATTTCCGAAAAAGCGTGTATGCTTATTGATTGATGAGTCAATCCATTGGCTAGCACCCCGGAAGGCCTCTTAGGGCGCCAGCGGATTGACAGGTCGCAATTGGAGGGGGACTTGAAACGACAGGGTTTTAGGGGGTGGAGGATAAAATCTAAAAAACCCTGTCGTAGCTCCCATGTCTAGGTTCGAAGGAAAGTTATGTCACCCACGTCTACATTGCCCAACGTTGAGGATCTAAATCCTCAAAAACGCTTAGCGTTGATACAGGTACTAGGAGCTATAACTTACGGCGAGCTAAAGGCCTATAACGGGGCCATGGAGCAATCAAAGCTAGTTGAATCGGAACAAGACAAGAAGATCTACCGCAAGATTGCTGCAGAAGAATTGCGACACCACAAAGGTTTCTCTCGGAGACTTGAAGCGCTTGGTGCTGATATTGAGCGAGCGATGGCACCGTATAAGGATTCATTGGACTCCTACCACTCTAGTAAAGTAACCGATCCTATAGCAGGTGCCGTTGCGGGATATTTGGGTGAAGGTATCGCTTCCGACATGCTAAATTGGCTAAAGAAAGTATCGGATGTAGAGACTTCTCAATTCATCGATACGGTTATCGAAGACGAAACTGAGCATGAACAGATTGCAATTGAAAAGCTCAAAGACCTTATCGCTTCAACTCCATTGGGCTGGCTCAAAGCACAAATTGGCGTTCAGCAGATGCTTTTCCGTATGATCAGGGCAAGTAACCCCTCATCTGTCAAAGGGCCTAGGTCTTTTGGAGCCTTCCTCAAGCTGGGTCGTTCTAATGATTTGGTTTATGCCTTGACCACTGGTATGTCAAAAAGAGTACTTTCGCTCGACTTAGGCCCGCGGCCCCTCAAATTGCCCAAATTTGCTGGCAAACTACCAGGCTTGGCTTTCGCTTCACCACGCTGAGTCAACCTGGCTCAATCACTAACAATTGTCCTCGTTTTTATTTTGCCATTTTCCTGTGACTCGGCAACAATCGAAGTGTCACAAGTGAGGTACTAAATGACGAAACAATTCGATACTATAAATCCCGCTACCGGAGAGGTTATTGCGACCTTATCCGACATGGACGCAAATGACGTAAGCTGCGCGATTGAGGCCGCTAGGGGTGCTTTTGGTCATTGGGGCCAGCTTAGCGTAACGCAACGCTGTGACTATCTGAGAAAGGTACGAGATAACCTTATCAGTTCAACTGATGAAATCATGGATCTAATCTGTTCTGAAACAGGCAAACCACCAACAGAAGCATTGCTAAACGAGATACTTGTAGCATCTGAAACAATTGATTTTTATATCAAGCAAGCTCCTAAAGCTCTTTCTCCGACAAGAGTTTCTTCCGGCCTACTGATGAATAAGAAAGCTTGGAAGACTTACAGCCCTCTAGGCGTAGTAGGCGTGATAAGCCCTTGGAACTATCCCTTAACCCTCACCATGACCCCTGTTATCACTGCTCTTGCGGCCGGAAACACTGTTGTTCTCAAACCAAGTGAGATTACACCGTTAGTCGGCTTGAAGGTTGGTGAGTTGATTGCCAGCGCTGGTTATCCTGACATCGTAAAGGTTGTAACTGGAACTGGAGAAACTGGTGCGGCGTTAGTCAATGGCGGAGTGGATATGGTGGCATTCACTGGATCAGTAGCTACCGGGAAGAAAGTCGCAGTCCAATGTGCCTCTCAATTGATACCTTGTCTTCTTGAACTTGGAGGCAAAGATCCGATGATTGTGTGTGAAGATGCAGATATCGATCGAGCTGCTAACGCGTGTGTCTGGGGGGCATTTACAAACGCAGGCCAAACATGCATTTCAGTTGAGCGGGTATATGTGGCTGAGAAAATTTATGACAAGTTTGTGGCCAAAGTCGTTGAAAGAACAAATAAACTGAAAATGGGCACTGATATTGGCTCTATGACTTTTCCGCCTCAGATCACTAAGGTCGAAAATCATGTTAGAGATGCATTGCAAAAAGGGGCAAGAGTGCTAACCGGTGGTCAGCGTTCCCCATTGGGCGCAAAGTTGGCGAACAATCTCTACTATGAGCCAACTGTTCTAGTAGATCTTGATAACTCAATGGACATCATGACGGAGGAGACTTTCGGACCAATCTTACCTATCGTAAAGTTTTCAACTGATGATGAAGCTATAAAACTTGCCAATGATTCTAAGTATGGTTTGTCCTCTTCTGTATTCTCAAAGTCAAGCTCGCGAAGAAAGCGTATTGCAAACGAACTAAATGCGGGAAGCGTGTCGATCAATGATTGCCTCGTATCGTATGCCATAGCCTCACTCCCCTTTGGCGGGGTCAAAGAGTCTGGCTTGGGTAGGGCCCATGGAGTTGAAGGACTCTATCAGTTCACCAAAGTCAAGGCAATTGCCGAAGACAGGACTGGTCTAAAATCAGACCCTCAATGGTTTCCTAAGAGGTCTAAGATAGAGTCAATCGTAAAACGATTTATGTCGTTTCGATATGCTAGTGGTGCTTTATCTAAGATCAAAGGTACTATTTCCATCTCTTCGACACCCACGTCAAGTCAAGCCAATGATTCAAGTCAATGAAGTTCAATAGCGAAAAAGTGACGCCATGGTCACGAGGATAGAATCAATTGCCGCTTGGGCATTTGAGCTAGATTACGCAGACATACCCCCACGTGTGATCGAGTTGGCGCGCGCCCAACGAAAGTCAGTACTGGCAGCAATTTGCGCTTCTACAAATGATCATGCCTCAAAGAAAATACTTCAGGCGACTCAATCTATGGCTTCTGACGGGCCAGCTCCGCTGATTGGTACCTCGGACCGAGCAAAGGTAGAGGATGCTGTTTTTGCAGCTTGCGCACTCTCAATTGCCTTGGACTTTGATGACTATGTTTGCTTTGGCCATACGGGACACTCGTCTGTATTGGTTCCGCTCTTGCTTAGCGCGGAGACAGGTTCGT
>JAKAVM010000019.1 GCA_021827485.1 Actinomycetes bacterium | reverse complement strand
ATCAGATGTACTTGTAATTGAGACAATTGGACCATTGAGGGGTTTATTAGCCATTGATCCATAGAAGCTTGCATCACCAAAGGCAAATACTCCACCGTCAGATGAGGCTAGCCAGTAACCTTTTCCGTCAGATGTACTTGTAATTGAGACAATTGGACCATTGAGGGGTTTATCAGCCATTGATCCATAGAAGTTCGCATCACCAAAGGCAAATACTCCACCGTCATATGAGGCTAGCCAGTAGTTAGAAGGTTGTTGTGGCTGACTTGTAGCTCCAACAATTGGTTTATTTAAGTTTGGAAGAACGTTCAAACATGCAAGAGTGCCAAAAGAAGTAAAGATCTCTGAGTTTCCATTTGAATTTATGAGATTGTAAGTCTGAGCGTTGGGTAAGATAAATGTAAGTGAAACAACTTGTGCTACCGATTGGACAGGGCTAGATGAGTCGCTGACTTGGACACTAAGCGGAATAGTTCCAGTATTAGAGTAGATACCACTTATTACTCCACTTGATGAAAGATGAAGACCTGCAGGAAGTTGGCTTTGGGCTGGTATGGACCAACTGTAGGGTGGAGTGCCTCCAATAGCAGAAAGTGACTCACTAAAGTACTGGCCACTAATGGCTAGTTTGGCGCAAGGAGCTCTAGCTTGAAGGGAAAGGGATGCCACCCCAACATTTCCACCAACAGCAACACATAAGCTTGTGGAGGGGCATGAGATCGCCCAAAAAGGATACTGGCTCTTAGTGTTCTCTTCAGACCAGGAAGAAGCTCCGCCAGTTGGGTTTGTAGATACATAGGCATTATTATTGACCGCAACGCACATTGAGATAGTTGGGCACGAGATTGCATTGAGTGACCCACTGACAACTGGGGTAATGGTCCAGGCAGATGGTCCGCCGGTTGGATCTGTCGAAGTGACGATTTCACCTCCCGCATCAACTGCGGCACACAGTGAAATACTTGGACACGAAACAGCTGTCATATTGTCGGTAGCCGTGCCATCAACATAAGTGTCGTTTGGATCAATGGTCACCTGAGTGAAGGTAGAAGGACCGCCAGACGGGTCAGAGGAAATGAAAGCTTGTCCAAGATTACCTACCGCTACACACAGCGATACAGCAGGGCACGATACCGAAGTGAGCGTTACATATGTCTGTACTGGAGCAGATGCTTCCCAGGCAGATGGTCCGCCGGTTGGATCGGTTGATACAGCAATATCACCATCGGTACCAACTGCTACGCACAACGATATTGTTGGACAAGAAGCTCCATAGAGGTAATGATAACCCGAGAAGGATGCCGTTCCAGTCCAATTGAGTACCGTGGAACTCCAGGTTGATGGTCCTCCAGTAGGATTGTTGGAAATGAAAACGGTGCTACTAAGACCTATTGCGATACACAGAGTTTGAGAAGCGCAAGAAGTACCAACAAAACGGCCAGGTGTTTGCAAACTTGTTTTTGACCACGAACCAACTCCACTTTGTGGATCTATACTTGAATAAATACTAGATTCAGCTGCTGACTCGCAAAAAGAGCTTGTGGGGCACGATACATCTGACATTACAACCGAAGACTCAATAGGAGAAGGCATGGACCATGTGTAAAGTGGATTAGACGAGCTAGCATTTGCTGGTGCTGCAGGCCCAAAAATCGTCATCGAAACTACCAGTACGGAACCAAGGATAGCTGCGGGGACACTCCTTGATGTCATCCGCCTACAAAAATAAAACACTTGAAAGTACAGCAGCTACACGCGTCATGTCCCCACCCCAACATTTCCACCAACAGCAACACATAAGCTTGTGGAGGGGCATGAGATCGCCCAAAAAGGATACTGGCTCTTAGTGTTCTCTTCAGACCAGGAAGAAGCTCCGCCAGTTGGGTTTGTAGATACATAGGCATTATTATTGACCGCAACGCACATTGAGATAGTTGGGCACGAGATTGCATTGAGTGACCCACTGACAACTGGGGTAATGGTCCAGGCAGATGGTCCGCCGGTTGGATCTGTCGAAGTGACGATTTCACCTCCCGCATCAACTGCGGCACACAGTGAAATACTTGGACACGAAACAGCTGTCATATTGTCGGTAGCCGTGCCATCAACATAAGTGTCGTTTGGATCAATGGTCACCTGAGTGAAGGTAGAAGGACCGCCAGACGGGTCAGAGGAAATGAAAGCTTGTCCAAGATTACCTACCGCTACACACAGCGATACAGCAGGGCACGATACCGAAGTGAGCGTTACATATGTCTGTACTGGAGCAGATGCTTCCCAGGCAGATGGTCCGCCGGTTGGATCGGTTGATACAGCAATATCACCATCGGTACCAACTGCTACGCACAACGATATTGTTGGACAAGAAGCTCCATAGAGGTAATGATAACCCGAGAAGGATGCCGTTCCAGTCCAATTGAGTACCGTGGAACTCCAGGTTGATGGTCCTCCAGTAGGATTGTTGGAAATGAAAACGGTGCTACTAAGACCTATTGCGATACACAGAGTTTGAGAAGCGCAAGAAGTACCAACAAAACGGCCAGGTGTTTGCAAACTTGTTTTTGACCACGAACCAACTCCACTTTGTGGATCTATACTTGAATAAATACTAGATTCAGCTGCTGACTCGCAAAAAGAGCTTGTGGGGCACGATACATCTGACATTACAACCGAAGACTCAATAGGAGAAGGCATGGACCATGTGGAAATAATATGGGTAATTGTGTTACGGTATGGCAAAGAGTGGTGTGATGCGCCATTTGACAGAGTCCTTGACGCAACAGTTGTTTGATTATGAATATTGCCCAGGTGTGGATTACCTTCAACACATGAAGAAATAGCAAAGCTAGCTATAATAAAGGCAACCGATAGTAAATATCGCCTCTTAGGATGAGAGGTTCCACTTCTCTCGGTTGGGGAATGCAGGACCTGGTGGAGTTTTGCTTGTATTCGCGTAGAAACGTACTTTGAGATCACTTGTTCACCCGTATGACTTTATTTATTGGCGGTAAAATATTTGATTGAAACAGAGACTTATTCAAACGCTTGATTGAAGGTAAAGGTTGTGAAAACGTACCAGCATCTCCAAATGAAAAGGACACCTGCTTGTTGACATCATTTGTTCCAAGCCAGTATCCCTGGCCGTCCATGGTTGTCGTTATTCCATAGACTGGAGCAAGCAAGGGATTTCCCTTTTCATCTCCAAAACTCACTGCGTTCCCAAATGGGTAGACGTCGCCACCAGCGTCAACAAACCAGTAGCCATTTCCGTTAGTAGTGGGGGCCATCCCCACTATTGGACCGATAGGACTAAAGGCGTTACTCCCACCAGCAGGCTGAGTTGGATTTACTTGTCCTGAAGAACCATAGAAGGTTGCATCACCAAAGGAAAAGATACCCCCGTCAGAAGCTACTAGCCAGTAACCTAGTCCATCGTGAGTTGATGCCATACCCACAATAGGCTTGTTGAGCGGCTGGCCACCCATTGAACCATAGAAGTTAGCATCACCAAAGGAAAAGATACCCCCGTCCGAGGCTACTAGCCAGTAACCTAGTCCATCAGCCGTTGCAGTCATCCCGACTATTGGCTTATTTAGAGGCTTGCCACCCATTGAACCATAAAACCCAGCATCGCCAAAGGCGTAGACCCCTCCATCTGAACCAATGAGCCAGTAACCTTTCCCATCAGGAGTCGATGTAATTCCAACTATATTGGTTACTGGAGAAATTAGTTGGTTACTCCCACCAGCAGGCTGAGTTGGATTTAGTTGATAGGTGCTTCCATAGTAGATAGCACATCCATATGAATAGACATTCCCACTTCTATCAGTCACCCAATAACCACCGCTAGACCCACTTGATTGGCTACAAGAAGCTGCTTTGCTGGCAGAGATAGACACAAGGGGTTGTGGCAAGCCAGATATTTCGCTGTAGTAAAGTGCGCGGTAGGTAGATAAAGTGAGTGAAGTATTACACGAGTAACTTGCACAGGAATTATTCCAACCAGAATAACCAATCCAAAAGTTACTATTTGAATCCATAAAGACTTGACCACTGCCCGGCCCATAAGGTGCGCTCGAATTAGATGGACCTAGTAATGGCGCAGATTGTGGGTTGCAGGCCTGGGTTGGTCCAGCCAGACAGGTCATGTAGATCTCTTGGTAGTTTTGGCTCGATATCAAGCCGCTTCCTCCAGATCCGCTATAGTTGGATTGAAAATTACCGTAAGCTAGAAATAGATAGTAACTGCCATCGTAATACGCCATATCTGGGGCTTCAATGGTATTAGAGTCGCTTTGAACGGCAAGCAACACGGGTGCTGAACCATTCACCAATGCACTTCCAGTACTGTCAAGTTGCCAGGCCCATATCTTTGCAATTCCGCTGAAGTTTCCAGTCTTGAATAACAAGTAGGCTTTACCTGAGACTGGATCGACAAATGGACTTGCATCAATAGCCCCAAAGTCTGTTGAGCTGCCCTCTTGGCTGAAAGTACTAGTAGTTAGCGGTAATGTCCAAGATGGATAGTTTTGTATTCCCCCGTCATAACAGATCAAAGGGGTACTCCCGACGTAAGCATAGGGACCGGTAATACTCGAGGAAGTTGCAACTCCAATGCAGTGGTCGTAGATACTGGTACCAGCGAGGCTGTGTGCATCAAAAAACATGATCCACTGATTATCGTAATAAAATACTCCTGGAGCAAAGAGCCCGCCCGCTTTATTAGAACCAAGCCCGACATTTGGATCCACCCAAGAGCCCGAACTGCCAGAAGAAAGAGTCAGGGACTCCCCAGGTGCAAAGGGACTCCACTCATATGACGGCGATGCCACTTGGTGGTCGATAATTGCAAGATATGGGATCGAACCATCTCCGCCTATAATATGTGTTGAAAACGCGACGTTCGACCCAAATCCAAGAGAGGGCACTATATCTGGATCAGGAAAGTCACTAGAAGTTAGAGTAGCTGTGGTACCAACAGAAAGTCCGCTGGTTGAAATATGACTTATCTGTGCAGGGCAGCTACTACCGACGCGTGACGTGGCAATGATTGAAAGAATATATGATGTTCCAGGGGCCAGCCCGGTTAGGTCGGCAAAGGTTGGCGGAGGATTCCCTGTAATAGTTACCGAAACCGTATTTGCTTGGTGACTAGCAATATGTTTTCCACCTGTCGTTACTCTAATAGCCAAAGAGATGCCAGTCGAGCCACAGGCAGGTCCACTCATAGCAATTGCATCATAAAAGGTGCCTGAGGGAGTTGAATACAAAGCCCCAACTGCAAAACAGAGGCTGTCAGCGTTACAGTTAATTCCTGTAAAACCAAAGTAAAGACTCGTCGGGGCATTAGGGATAACAAGACCTTGCCAAGTAAGTCCTCCATTTGAACTCTCATCTAGTAGCGGGCCAGTAAGCCCGGTTCCATTTGATGCCCAAGAGTACCCAGACAAATAGCATGGACCAGTCGAGGTGGGTAGACAAGTTGCTCCAAACACTGTGGCAAAGCTCCCGCTTGGCCACGTATCTGGAATACTTTCACTCTGCCAACTAACACCAGAAGTAGCTGAATAATAAGCAATTGGAACTTCATTTGTGATTGTGCCGGTTGAAGAAAATGTTTCATTTACTCCCCCAGCAATACAAGTTGAAGTACTTATACAAGAAATTGCATCTAGGAACGGAATGACTGGCGAACCTGAAGCAAATGTAGCTGACGCTATTTGATCGAGAGTCCAACTTGACCCCCCATCACTTGTTGATAATACTGTAGCTTGATAATTACTTCCAGGAGCCGGAGGTGTCGCAACAGTTCCTACAACAAGACAGTTTAGAGAACTCATACAGGCAACTTGTTGGTAAGAACCCATTAGAGAACTGGCTGGGTTAGAAACTTGCTGCCAGGTTTGTCCCGCATCGGTACTCCTTAGCAGGGTCGGTATCTGATATGAACCATAAGAAGTACCTGAAGCAATACAGGTAGTTGCACTTAGCTGGCCTGGATTATTAAGACACGCAACACCATAGAGCGAACCAGTCCCACTAGCAACAGAAACAGATATTGGCTGCCATGATCCCCCACCATCAACACTACGCTCGATTACCGGAACAAGACTATTAGACGAAGTAGTGCCAGTACCCACTGCCACACATGTGTTAGCGGTCGCACACGATACAGAGTAGAGATATTCATCGACAAGTCCCGGAGCAATCGTTGGAATAGTTTCGACCCAGTAACCTCCTCCATCAGTCGTTACATCGACTAACGGAACGACTTGGCCCGACCCGGAAGAAACTGGTGACACCTCAGTGCCTCCAACTGCGATACACAGAGATGGGGTCGGGCAAGTACCACCAATCAGAATTGTATTAGGAGTGCTGGATTCACTGGTTAGTAACCACTGGGTCGGAGGATCAATTAGTGGTGGCAGTGCTGATGGGTTGGGATTGATAGGCCAAGGAACGGCACAGGACCCGTTGAAAGGGTAAAGACATAGATCGGTTCCTGGAGGAGAGCTATGAGGTATGTGCGCAATGGTCTTAGCAGCTACCTTGGAATGAGAAACTCCAATTTGGCTACTATCCCTATGGGGTACTAGAAGATTCTTCCCGCGTCTTTGTAATGACGAAGACAGCTGAGTCGCAGGTGTAGCCGTAACAGTATATGACGTTATGGGATCGGTTCCAGAAAACGTAGGTGGACTCCAGTTCACATTTAGATCACCAATCCCAGGAGTATTGACTGAAACGTTGGTAGGTGGACCCGGTGGAATCTCAACATTGGCAGGAATGATTTGTGTAATTGAAGATAAGGCTACTGGTCCATACTCATTGGAATTGTAGTCCTTCCAGATAGAACTAACATCAGCAGTTACCGAAAAGCCTTGGTAGTTGAGTGGCACGGACCAACTAAAGCTTGCCGAACCACTTTGGCCCGGAGAAAGGCTAGACGGTACTGACGAGATTGGAATTGATAAAGTCCCAATGTTGGCAGACATTGACGGGATTTGTGCTTGTGCTGATCCAATATTGGTCAAGGTGAGCTGGAAACTAAGAGGATCCCCGCTTTTAATTGACGGCGGGCTTGTCAGGTTAGCCTGGATAATAGGCAGATGGACTTGCGTATAGTTTGGTGGTGAGTAAGCAACTATTTCATGTGTGGATGTTGACAAGACTGCTTGGCCAATCAAGGTCTCTTGATTGAGGCTGTCAAGACGTTGAATATATTGCGATGCATTTTCTAAAGTACCAATTGGCGCTGGAGGTAATACTTGGACTACTTGAGAAACAGTCACGCTAGATCCTAGGGCGATATTAGACAGTGCAAACTCATTAGTTGGAGATAAGTTCTCTATCCCGTCTGGAGTTACATAAGATATTGTTGCACCAGCAATTGCAGGCGAAAGAGTTTCAAGGCTTGATTGAAGATCAATTGGAGTCCCAATTGGAACAACGTTAGATCCACTTGTAAAGCTGGCGGTAGCTGATATATCAACTTGATTACCTGCCAATTCAAGATTGGCTAGTTGCTGAGCACTTAGAGAAAGCGATAGTACATAAGACCACATTGAAGTTGAGGAAGCATCAACCTGTGTTCCCGACACGACGTTGTTAGAAGTTGGATAAGTAACGCCGGGAGAATCAATCGGCTCGATTTGCACATTTAGTCCCCCAGTGGTCTGTAATGGATTTGAGTTAGATTGGCTTTGTGAAGCCAGCGTTATCCACTGACTATCTCTCATTGAGTAGTATTGCAGCTCAATATCATAACCTGATGCATCTACTGGAGAACTTCCAGCATTGTTATAGCCAAATAAGCCGCTAATAACTGTGGTTGCTGAAGGGTCAGATACGCTAGCACTGTAAGTTAGGGAGTCTCCCGGCAGGGCATTTGTTTCAGAAACACTCGATGAGACTTGGGCTGTGGGAATCAGGGCATCTACCGCTTGATTAGCATAGACTACTGGACAGCCAGTAGTTGATTCACTAAAGTCTGCTCCTCCGATCAAGATAGTATTTGCAACAACGCCACAAGTAAATGATTCCGCCAAACCTCCAATATTGATTTGACCGTTTGGAGCGTAAAGGTATCCCGTAAGGTTCTCGTCAGCTGAGCCTATGTTGATCGCTGCAAGAAAATCATTAGAAGAAGTACCAAAGAGAAGATTGCCTAAGTAAGGAGTAAGATGGGCACCTGCTCCTGCAAGACTGATACTCGCAGTTGAAATTATGGTTAGACGATTTGTGGAATTATCACCAATTAGAACTACGTTGCACGGCGCATAATATACACCTGGACTTAGATTTGACATGAGAGCCGTCCAAGTCTTGAGAGTATTGTTGCATCCCGAGTTTGTTTCATCACTATAGGGGCTGGAATTTAGAATTGTGGATAAATCAAATGAGACCGGAGTACTAGAGGGTGCAACTTTTTGGGGAGTCTGGGAAAAGTGTGTAAATAAACTAAGTCCTTGGTTGAGACTTCCTCCATACTGAACTGGGCCGGTAAAGGAGTTATCTAAACCTAAGATGTTAATGTCTGCATTAGAATGAGTGAGTCCGGTTACCTTTGCATCGGCTCCCACCCAGGATATTCCCGTACCTGATTTTGTTGAACCAGCCCAAAGAGCAACTTGGGAATTAACTGACTCGGTGGCCGATACAGAACTACTATCCCCACTCGTTGATATAATATAAATAGTTGCACTATAAGTTCCTGTAGCCGAGTAGAGATGGGAGGCAACTAGTTTACCAACTCCCTGTGTTTGGTTGACGGGTACTTGTTGCCGGTTGGTTCCATCTCCCCAAGAGACTTGCGCACTGTAAGTATCTGTTGAGCTTGGATAAGAAAAACTAGACGAAATAATCGATGGGGTCCCAAGAGTTGATGAGGACCCCTGTGCCATCAGATCGCTTGCAGGTGCCTCGTTGACTGTGACAGAAGTAGTTGCGGTTGAACTCTGCCCTGACGTATCTGTAACTTTGAGTTCAAAGTCATAGACTCCTGAACCAGAAGCAATAAAACTTGGAGACGAATCGGTTGTAGATGAGAGATAAACTTTCGGACCACTATATGAGGTGATTGTCCAATTATAAGAAAGCGGAGTAGCTGATGGTTGCCCAGGGCTGGATCCAGTACTGTTCAAAGTAACCACAGAACCTTCTAACACTGTCTGATTAGGTCCTGCATTTGCTATAGGGGCAGGTGAAAGTTGATGTGAGCGAGATTTTGAAGCTTGATATGAAGACGGAGATTTAGCTGATGCATTAGACGATACAAGGTTCATCAATGCACTAGTCATAGTAACAGTGATAAGAGGAATCAATAACCAGCGGGCTATTGAATTACCCGACTTACTTCTAAATCTATCCCCCGACACGCTTCATTGACCCCCTTTGCCTTCAGCCAAGCTCAGTGAGCTTCGTTCAACACAATATCCCACATGGAGAATTATGGTCAAGTCCAATCGGAAGTTTCCCAGAGGGAAGTTTCTTTTTATCCGACCTCACACCATCGTGATTATCGCGATACGTTGAGATGCCGCCGAAAGTTGCCGATCACACTATGTCCGTTGAGGACGACGTATCCTGATACCTTGTAATAAATTATCTCTCATAAAGAAGGGAGAAACGCAAAGGCCAACGCGCCGTTCCCTCGTTGACTGGATGCCAGCGTCAAGTGAAAACTTGGAGGAGAATAGGAAGATTTGGCAAATAGAAAGTGAATAAATAAAGAACTACTATCGCGGTCAATTCAAGAGGGGCGTCACATGACCGTATTCTATCTGCCATTTGCTATCTCGTACTACTCCCCCAAGTTCTTAGATTTGGTTTTCCTTTAGTATCTCAGGGACTACCGCTCCAACTTGTCCCATCTCACCCTATCCATCGCCCGCCGATAATGTACATTATGTAAAGTTGGGGTGATGTAGGGGCTCTCTCGAATGCAATTCCGGCGATGTTAGGAGGCATGGTGGAGTCTTTGGTACTTGAGTCCAGCTAAGTGAATAAAGGGTCGGTGGAGATGGTGCGAACGGTCAACTCCGGTGATGGGAAAGTAGCGCTGGTGGAGATCTATCGGGGGTTGGTTCGGAAGGAGGAACGGTTGAAGCTCTCCAGTACTACACACCGGGCCTAGTTCGGAGAGCAGAACCGATAAGTCCATTCAATGACTCGAACGACTTGGCGATCGTAAGCAATACCCGCTGACTTTTCGCATCTCGATTTAGCATCATCTCCGCCGCTGCGGAGATCAAGTTACTGACTTCTTCCCGAACCTTGTCGTTATCCACTCGTTGGCTTAAGATCTGAACTCGGCGCTGCACAACATTGATCTCCTCCGACAAGCCATCTGGAAGGAGACTCACCGGGTACTGGGCGGGTTCACCTGCGTCACTCCATGCTTGTTGGTCAGCGTTATGTGCCTTGCCAATACTCCTCAAATAGTCGGACAACTTCTCCTGGAGTTCGAGAAGTGTCTCCCGTTGTTCGTTCCGATGCTCATCTGATAGGCGTTGGTGTCGCTCTTCTGCTCGCTCCAGTCTAGTCGCGTCTCGGTCGGCCTTGGCTTCTTCTGATGTTTGTCGCCTGTCTTCACGAGAGTTTAGAACTCGGATGTATTCGATGCCAACGGTGACTATGGAACCGCCTACAAATGTGACAATCGGTACCCATGCAGCTACGCCCACCTGATACTCACTTCTCCTTCTCTACCCACCGACGAGCCCAAACTCTCGACCTAGCTCACCCACCTGACCACCATTCCGTCCACCTTCCTATTCACCCGTCTATCCGCTCGTCGTCCACAGTGTTAGATTATTCCGATAACTTTGAATCGATAGATCAAGCACAAGCTGCCATTATTAGCTGGATCAACTGGCATAACTCTGAGAGAATTCATAGCTCTTTGGGATATGTTTCACCAGTAGTATTTGAAGCACAGCTATTAGAGAATAGTAGCATAAGAAATGTGTCCGTTTTTTTGGGGTAGGTCCAGTGCGCCAAAACCATACGGCATAATTGCGCAAGTGTAGAGTAGCTTTTCAGAGACCTTGTCCTGTTACGTATTCGCCACATTGTCGACACAGTTCCACCCTTATTCCAAGAGCATCAATATCAATGCCAGGCCAGTAGATTATTGGACCGCTCTCGGGATGCGGTATTGGTCGGTACTCTTCATCAATAATATGATACGGTGGAAGTGGTGCCTCGGTGGTTTCGGAAACTCCGTACATCGACGTGTTCGTCTCTAACTTTCTCTCCTTTGTCCCGAAACGAGGTCTAGAACTGTCCTGTAAGCCAATGTCAAAGCGCTCAAGTGTCACTAAAGACTTCCTCCTCTCCCGCAGCGTTACCGTAATTCTTCCTTTATCTCTACTGAACTCCCCATGCTCTTGGCAACATAGCCCATATTATCATTCACAAAGTCAGTAACTTCAACTGGTGCAATATACGGTTGAGCTTGGCTCATAGGTTGTATGTCTTGATCACTTTGATTTGAGTGCTGACGATTATCAGGTGCGGGAGTGGTTGAATTCATAACCTTATTCTAGCATTAACTTCGTAACAATGTCGACTAATTTCAGACAAAGGAACCCACTTATTATTTTTTAACTGGTGTTTTGTGAACGTGAGTTGCAATTTTGGTTTTACCTGCTCTCGACACCGTGTGAGGAGCCAAGAACACACCTCCAACTAAAGCCGCAACTATGCACCATATGGCAATATTCAATGATCGGAACTTCGCTTGCATGATGATTTGATTACGCTTGTATGCTTCTACGGCTGAGATCATCCACAACAGTTTTAATTGGTCTTCTTCGAGGGTTGATAGTTCTTGAATCACCTCTGGACGAAGACCGGCTGAGTATCGTTGACCGACAAACTCTATACACGCAAACACCAGGGCCAGCACCAACCAACTAATTACCCAGAAGCGACCGCCAGCCTGTAAAGTAGTATTGGCTACCAAAAATGCTAAGGCCGCTCCAACAGCGCCGATAAGAACACCAGACTTTGTATCTAGTTGATCAACGTTATCAAGCTGACGTGAAAGTGAAGCGTCCACGCGTTGGTAAGCGACTTCGAGCCCATCTGGGGTGGTATTTGGGAGCTTGGGGATAGAAAGCTCGGATCGTACGAATCGGGACCCGTAGGCAAGCGCTCGCACTCGCCACGGGAGATCTTTATACCAAGAAGGCTTGGGGTCCTCCTTAGTTTTGTTCGAAGGTTGTTCGGTTGCGTCCCTTACGAGCATTTTCGCTCTTCCGATTTGCCCTACTTCCTGGAATCTAAGAGCCCGACCAGTGTATTGCTTCGCTAACTTCTTTGTCCGGGGCACAGTTATGAGTGTCTGGTTTTGCGTAAGATCCGATTTCTTGATCGCAGCCAGAAGCCGATATGTTGCCTCCTTCGAGGCGCTGGCGAAATCTCCGATCCAGAGTGCATCTGGATGCATTTTAAATAACTTTTGTTTTGCCCTAATAGTTTCGATTCTCGGCACGCGGTAGCCAAGACCAAATATCGCCCCAATAAGTATAGTTGTAATAACAGCCCAATGAAGTCCATGTTTCCAACCCACGTATACCACCCAGCCGGCAGCAGTGAAAACACATAACGGTAGTAAGATTTGATAGAGCCTTTGGCGTGGCTCCAGAGCAATGATGGCCTCGCTTGGGTCAACAGCGTAATGGGTTGAGGGTGATGCTACCACGTTGGTCAAAGCAATTATCGCAGACCAACTGCTCTTAATCTTGTGCCCTCTCAGTATCTTATCCTCTCGGGTCAACTCCCTAGCCATTGCCAGGCATGTCACTGAAGCAACTTTACAAGCGTCCCTCCTTCTAATTCTTCGCAATTCCAATTCTGTGCTCAAGGTCAACTCTACTCCAAATACCTAGCTATTGAAGCATGAGAGGCTAAATGAGCTTGCCACGATAGATGAGCAGTTCCTGTTTGACCGTTTCTGTTCTTAGCCACTATTACTTCAGTAGTAGCCCCTTGGGTTGAATCTGTGTTGTATACATCATCTCTATAGAGAAATAAGACCTTATCGGCATCTTGTTCTAGTTGGCCTGAGCCTCGAAGATCTGATAATTGGGGTCTCTTGTCACTACGTTGCTCTAGGCCTCTATTTAGTTGAGCTACAGCCACAACTGGAACACTTAGTTCTTTGGCAATTGCTTTGGCTTGTCTTGATACATCGGCTATGCGTTCATTTTCATTATCATGGACTCCCCCGCTACCCATGAGTTGTATGTAATCTAATATTACTAGCCCACAGCCTCTTTTTGCTTTTTCTTTTCTAGCTATGGTGCGCATTTGGGCTGGGGTGAGGTCACTTACGTCTATAACAATAAGTTTGCTAGAAGCTAGTTTCTTTGCAGCTTTGTCCCATTCGGCTATCTCTGTTTGACTCAGTCTTCCTGCTTCCATCTTTATTGGATCAATTCGACACATTGCTGAAACTAGGCGCACAGCTATCTCAGTTGCACTCATTTCAAGAGAGAAAAATAGTACGGACTCACCTAGGCTAAGTACTACATGGCGGGCTAACCCTAAGACAAAGCTAGTTTTACCCATTGAAGGCCTTCCTCCAACGATTAGAAGCTCTTTTTCTCTCAGTCCCCTTACAAGTCTATCTACATCGTCCCAACCTGATGAAAGACCTCTTAGAGCCCCTGGGTTTTCTTGAGCTTCACGTTGACTTATCTCGGCTAGACTTGCTAGTAAGGGGCCATCATAGATCTCTCCAGTTTGTTTAGAAGAGGCAAGTTCAAATACTTTACGTTGTGTTAGTTCTATGGCCTCAGATACGTCTAGAGGCAATGAATAGGCAAGTGATTGAATATCTGCCCCAATAGAGGCTAACTGGCGCAATATGGAGTGATCTTTGACAATTTTCGCATATTCACCAGCATTAGAGATTGCATAAGAGCGAGCTGTAAGTGATGATAGATAGCTTCTACCCCCACAGCTATCTAGCTGGTTAGATCTTTCTAATTCGTCAGCCAGAGTAATTGAGTCACTAGGGCTTTGTCTTTCATAGAGACTTACAATTGAGGCAAATATTGTTCCTAGACGAGGAGAGTAAAAATCACCTGGTCTTAGAGTTCCAATAGCGGTATTTATTGCATCTTGGCTAAGTAGCATTGCACCAACTAGAGATTCCTCTGCTTCTAAGTTATTTGGAGGAATAAGTCCTAGATGACTTTGAGAAACTAATCTCTTGGCAGTTGGCTTAGCAAGGCTAATGGTAGATGTCATTAGAGTTATCTTTTACGATGTAACTTTCATAAGTTGACTATCTAAGGCCTCTAGGGCCTGGGCTAGTTCAGGACTGTCTCCAAATCTGGCCTCTATGGCATCGTGAGCCTCTTTTGCTGACCACACTCCCCCATTGACTTGGCGTGCCTGAAAACGAACGTATTTGATCCAATTTGGCTCAGCTTTTACAGAAATATCTTCTGGGCTTACTTTGGCTAATTCCTCAATGTTGGAAAGTGTTTTCTTACAGCGTCCAATAAGAAATCCTGCTGGATTTGTAATTTGGTTAGGCCACCCATCAGCTAAAGCTGAGACAACAATTTCTGGGCATAGTTCACCCAAGAGTTCGCAAACTGTTTCTGAGAGATGCGCCATGGCCGCGTGGGCAGACGGGCGACCAAGTTGACTTTGAATGGGTTCGGGCAAACGTTTCAAAACAGCTTCAACGACTTCACCAATTTGCGTGGTGGTTGGTGGTGTTAAACCACCACCACCAAGGGACGTTTGCCCTGCTCGTAAGTGCCGTTTTGGTACTTGCTCGCATTGTCCCTGCTCGTAAGTGCCATTTTGGTACTTACGTAAGTGCCGTTTTGGACCTTGCGAATTGTCGTAAGTGCCGTTTTGGACCTTGCGTATGTGTTCAAAGGAACTTACGAGCTGGGCTTTTGTAGTGGTAGATAATGCTATATCACTGCCGTGTCCACGCGTGGATCTTACTTCAAGTACTCCTTTTAGTTCCATGGTACTGAGGAGTCGAGCTAGTTGTTTTCGACCGATCCCAAGATCATTTGCATATTCACTTAGTCTGATTCCAGCTAAAACTCCCTCGCTGTTGGCGTCAGCTACTAAGAAACTGAGAATATCTCGCTCTCCGCTTGAGAGATCCAATTGGCGTGCTGCATCCAAGACGACACGCAACTGCGTTTGTATGTCGGAAGATAATATTGAATTTTCAATTACAACTCTTAATGACGTGCGCGACGTACTTACAGCTGATACAATAGTCATAGGAAATGATCCTTTCAGTTACTAGGATTTAGAAACAGCTCCATTGCAGTGGAGCTGTTTCTTTCTTTAAAGTCAGTATTAGTTCTGTTGTTCTCCTTTCATAAGAACGTCTTCCTGGCTGAGACCTTGAGTTTCCAGCCATTTGCGACCCTCTGGGGTTGCAACCCATACGACACTTGCGTTGCGAATTCCAATTCGGCGGGCAAAACCCTGCGCCTCCAGTAAACACAGGTGCTTACGGACATTCCCCTCGACTATCTGATGGACCTGGGCTATCTCTCTTGAGATTGCATCATCCCACTGAGCTAGCGTTCGTAAAATGCTAAGGTCAGCCAAAGGAAGAGTTGAGGAGGACTTGCGCTTGCGTGCCGGAAGTCGCGTATGAGTGCGAAATTTCTCTAGATCTGACGGCGCTATTTGCCAGTGACCATCAAAGCGTGTAGCCGTGAGTTGTCGTCGCATAATCCATTCCCGGACTGTGCGCTGGTCAACACCTAGCATGCTCGCAACCTGTGATGTGCTGTAGTAATCAGGGCCTTCGGATGACTGGGCTAATGACATAAGAGGTATTGTATTGGCCGCGAGTACCCGCGCGGTGGATGGTAGAGAAATAATTTTATTTGGTTATCTTTGGTGTTGAAAATTGACCTTTGCTCCCCTATTCGATAATGTACATAATGTACATACGGGACAGCACGCATATAGAGCACAGACGGCACGTCCCGAACATACGCCACATACTCACCATACGGTACCTATTCCACATGGGGTAAGTATGCCACATAGTCCATATCACACACGTTATGTACATACTGTGTAAGAATATGAGCATGATAATCTCGTATGTTCAATGGAAGGGGGGAGTTGGCAAGTCCACCCTGGCCGTCTTGACGGCAGCACTAATGGATGCCGTCTTGGTAGATCTTGAGCCTTGGGCTGGAGCGACGACATGGTGGGCAGGCCGTGACGCAGCGCGGATCTGGCAAGCTCCAGGGGGAAGCCCAATTCTCGGAGCTCTAGCAAAAGCTAGGCCTCCAAAACCTCGCCGTGGTAAAGCTGGTCGTCCGGATCTCATTCCGTCTCACGAGGAGCTGTTAGGACTCTCCAGCGGTGATCTACCGAACACGACAACATGGGCGTGGAGTAGTAGTGGGAAGCCAACACTACTGGTATCCACTCCGATGGGACCCCAGCCCTTGGCTGAGAGTCTAGGAACGTCAATCAAGGTATGGGCAAAGGATTGGGGGAGGGACGTAGTAATTGACACTCCGGGTGGCTTTGGTCCTCTACAAGATGCGGCCCTTGCTGCATGTGACGTAGCTGTATTGCCTGTGATGCTAGATCAATGGTCCATGCCTGCTCTTCGAAAGATGATGGAAACCTATCGTCATATTTCTCGAGGACTTGTTGTACCAAATAGGGTGAGGCAGCGGAGGGAAGATAATAATTGGTCAGAGATTATTATGGATCCTTCAGTGATATTAAAGCCGTTTAGTTTGGCTCCTCCAGTTGCTGAGTCTGAATTGATTCATGTTGCTACACGACCCCTGAATTCGGCCCGAGTTCCTGGGGCAATAAGGGCACAAGCGCTAGGGCAATTACAGGAGTTAGTAGCATGTATTCGAGGTGATCAGCTATGAGTTCGGCTCCCTACCGACCCGTTACTTCTGGACGTGTGATGAAGACTATATATATCGCACCACAACTTTGGGATGAGTTTGAGAATTTATGGCTAGATCAGTTGAAGGAGGACAAGAAGGCATCCAAGATTGAGTTATTTGAGCGGTTGTTACAACGCGGTCTCGATCAACAGCGCAAGGTTGTTAGTAAGTCAGTAGAGAAGGTAGGGGAATATAATCAGGAGGGGATCTCTAATGTGGGTCCATCCCAGGAATCTACTCGAGCCAACGACATTTCCATACAGTCTAGTAGTGAACCAACTACTAAGAACCCAACTTCGGCTTCTCGAAGGCAAGAGCCGAAGACAGATGTTATGAATGAAGTGAAAACTAGTTTAGCTGCAATATCAACGAGCTCTAAGAAGTCTCAGCGTCTCTCGCCGCTGGAACGCCTCAAAGCTGCATCAGATCCAGGTAAGCCAGCGCAGCTGGATACAGCCTCAAGACGACTAGCTAAAGAGTCTGAATAGTGGAGCGAATAAACCTTGCTATTATATCTCACCAAGATGGAAGAATACTGGGACTTAGCTAGAGCATCTATAGAAAAATGTTCTTGTCTAGTCCGCTGTTTGAAACTCCTATTATTATCGGTTTCACACTAACAATATCGCTTAAAGTCTTATTGGTCGGAGTCTTTGAGACCGAGAGTTTAACCTTCCCTAACAATGTACTTATTGGGGGTCGGGACAAAACTATCTCGCCGGGAAACCGTAACGGCTATGATCTTGAACTTATTACCTTCCGGGTGTATCTCGGCAACAATCACCCAATTTACCCCCTCTTTCACTAACTGCTTTCGCGCTGAACCATTGCCAGCAGCAACCAATTTAGCGTCTTCGAGGGTTGAATAGAGAGTCGAGTAGTTATTCGCCATGAGATCTATATTATCACCCTAGAAATTTGACTGGCGAGGTTAATGGCGCAGGGATGACTGCACGGAGTTCCCCAGGCCTTGCGCGCACTGAACTTGCGAAGTGTCGAATGAAGTATTCAGGATCATTCCCTGGCGTTCCCACCCCATAGGGCGGTTCATTTCCTTTACTAACGACTAATTCCAAGACGGACATAGAGTTATCCCCTTCGATTTCCAGTTCTCTGAAATCAAAAGGTGGGACTGGGTTGATCCACGATCTGACGAGACTTGCTAAAATATCTCGGTACTTTGACATCTCACGTGTCGGGAGACCGACAATTTCATATTCCTCGTCGTCAATTCCGAACAATATGGATCCACCTTGACAATTTGCGAAGGCCCCAACAGTCTTCATGACTTTCCGTTTGGATTTATCGTCTTTTGCGGGAAGATCTAACTTGAACTCCACTTGTGGCCCCTCCCTGGAGGTTATAAAGTATTGCAGTCGTGGTAGATCAGCGTCCACGTGTTCAACGTCCTCCGCTGTGGTGAGCGAATAGGGGACGTTGAGAAAGCGTCGGTCGATCCAGTCGGTCGACCGGCGGAGAAGAATCCATGCGCCTGCGGGTATTTCTCCCGAGAGCGGGAACGAACGGTGCTGGCTATCTTCCGATCCAAGCGAAAGTGATATACCTGGAACCTCGCCTGAAAGTTCGAGTGTTAGTGAGGCGAGATCGTCGCCCTCGACTTCAACGTCGATGGAAGAATTGCTGAGACGCACATGATTGATGCGCCCGGATGTGTCTTGGAACCGGAAATAGACGCCCACTGGGGCAGATCCTCCGATATGTCTCTTGGTGAATTGGAAGAAGCTTGCAGCAGCATTGTAGAAATTGAGAAATGAGGGAGCGGAATCGGATACCAACATTCCTTGTGGCTCGCGATTAGCTTGATAATCGTGAAGAGTCACGGTCATAGAAGGCCACGGGAGTGGTCCGGTTGGTAGTTGGTCGTCGCTGTCTCGGCGTTCCCACTTCGATTGAGCATCGAGATCCAATGGCCTCTTCTCTCCAGGAGGGTGCTGGTCGAAGCGAAGCATTCGAAGCCATCGTACCACGATGCTTCCGCTTCGCTGTGTTGCCCTGAAGCGGACCTGGGGATAGTCCCAAGAATCCTCGTTCCAATTGTCCGGTGGCGCACCACCAGTGATCTCGATTAATAAGGGTCGCCAGTTTCCATTTGTCTCGACGAACGCAGATCGTATCCACACAACGTCTAATTGAGCCATAAAGTCCAACATATCCTTCGTTATCAACTTGGTTGAAAAGCGGGGGTGGATTAGCAACTTTCTATCAATCATGGCGTCCGGCGCAGGCCGTGGGCAAGGAGACCATTTTGTAAAAGGAAAAACATTTCATCTTAACGTAGTTTACCAGCGCGCTATGACCTTGTTCGGCCGAAAGGGGAGTGGCTCAGCCGAAATTGCGTTTCCCTCTTTTCCTAACCCCAGCGAAATAAATATCGCTAATTACGTTTTCGACAAGTAAGTTTTGTCGATTTTAGAGCCACCTACTTTCGAGTATTTCTTCCCTGTCAGTCCAGTAAGACAAGTATCTAAGATCCGGCAATCTCTAACTTGGCGCTCATCACTTGGCTCCAATAGTTGCTCCATTTCACTTTTGTAACAAAGCAGACCAGTTCCAAACCAACACCACCTCTCACCAGGGCCGTCAGACTTTGGTCCGGGTTTGGTCCGGGTTCACCAACGAGAGAAGTTCCAATAGTTGCTCCATTTCACTTTTGTAACAAAGCAAACCAGCTGTAAAGCAACACCACCTCTCACCAGGGCCGTCAGACTTTGGTCCGGGTTCACCAACGAGAGAAGTTCCAATCGTTGCTCCATTTCACTTTTGTAACAAAGCAGACCAGTTCCAAACCAACACCACCTCTCACCAGGGCCGTCAGACTTTGGTCCGGGTTT
>JAKAVM010000123.1 GCA_021827485.1 Actinomycetes bacterium | reverse complement strand
ACTTTAGTCGTGGGTCAAGGCTCGCTTGACGATGTCGTACCCCAGTTGTATAGTTGATTCTAACTGGTGGCGAGAACCAAGCCACCAACAATTAGCAGTACCGCCCGGAGCTTTGGCTCCGCGCATATCCCAGGGCCTGGGGCATGGCATCGGAGAAACAACCGATGTTGCTCGTCTAAGTCCACCTAAAGTGGCAGCGAGAGCAGAGAAATGCCACTAACCCGTGGGAAATTATTGAGACAGTGATCTAGGCCGTCCTAAGCTTTTCCAGAATCTCCTTGGCCTGTACAACGATTGAGTCAATGATCTCCTGAACGCTAGGTAACGAGTCGATTTCACCAACTACTTGACCTGTTGGCAAGATGCCTGCTTCTAGATTTCCTTCGACCATTGCCGCCTTTGTCAGCATAGGTGCACTTGCCGCCATGATCACCTGCGACCAACTCAACTCCTGAGAAGACTTCATTGATTTGCCCTCTTTCAGCAAGGATAGAAACGACTCACCAGAGACCATCTGAAAGGCCCTTGCCGCACGTATCGCACGCAGATAAGCAGCTAAACGCCCAGCCTTTTCCATTGACCGTATTTTTTCGGTAATGATAACCCTTTGAGGCGCTCCATCAATCGCAGTTGTTACAACGGTATCCGCGAGGGACGCTGCAAGATACTTCGCCTTTACAACATCGGGAACGGTCGACTCCAACGAGAGTAAGAATCTCGTTCCCATTGCAATACCTTGGGCTCCATAAGCAAGGGCCGCAACTAATCCTCGCCCATCATAAAATCCGCCAGCGCCAATAACTGGTATATCAACGCTATCTACAACACTTGGAAGTAGTAGGCTGGTAGGGATTGCACCTGTATGCCCACCACCCTCACTGCCTTGCGCTATAACACAATCGACCCCCATGCTAGCAACCTTGATCGCATGTCGCGGCGCTCCAACTGTAGCGACCGTCACGACACCTGCTTGTCTGAGTTGCTCGACTAGAGCTTGATTGGGAGCTTGAGCAAAGCTCACAACCTTGACGCCGCGTGATGCAATCAGTTTCGCCCTATCCTTAGTGTCAGCCTGGTCGGTCCGCATATTCACCCCGTAGGGATTGTCAGTCCTTCTTGCAACTTCACTGATTGCCTCATCTAGTTCTCCAAGACTCATGGTTGCCGCCGCAATGATTCCAAGCCCACCAGCATTTGATGTCGCAGAGGCCAACCTTGCTCCTGCTACCCAACCCATTCCTGTCTGAACAATGGGATAGCGCACTCCAAAAAGCTCACATATTCTCGTAGAAAGATTCTTCGATTCGCTCAAGTTTTCTACCCTATCGCTTGCCGATCATCAACCTCAGTGAATCGTAAACCTTTAGGATCGTATCTATCTATTGCTTGTAGTTCAATTTCGGTTGGAACACGGCTATAAGAAAGCGGCTCAGCACATATAAATTCAAAACCAGTCAAGGTCGCAACCTCATCGCTGGTGACCCCAGGGTGAAGCGATACTAGCCGCATCGACCTATCTGGACTTTGAAAATCAAAGACCGCCTTATTTGAGACGACACGCTCTAGCTTGTGATACTTTTGCGCCGTAGGGCCAGCTTGGCTTGCCCTGTCATATCCAACACCACATACTATATCAACTCTGGATACAAAACTTTTTGTTGAATGATTGGGAACCCAGTAGCTAGTTTTGTGATTTACTGTATTCCCTGGAGCACCGCGCACGCCGAGCAATTGTGCCTTTGGTTTTTCCCACGGGCCAATTGCTGAGATATTTTGGTTGCCGTACTTATCAATTTGAGATGCCCCCATCATTACGTGACGCCTTCCCCACCAAAGCATGTCAAATACTTTGCGATAAGGAATCCAGCCTTCGACTACTGGTTGAAAGTCAATTGCATCCGTCTGGCTTACTCCAACTGGCCCTGGATTGCGGATAAAGTATGCCTCACCATCTGAGATAAGTAGGTCCGGCTCAAAGCAACTCAGTGCTAACCTAGCTGCAATACTTGGGATTGTCCCCATCGCGCTTGCCATGATCTCCCCATCACCACGAAAAGCATCTGCGCATGCCACAATACAAATATCAGCTAGGGTGATATCACGACCCATAGCTTGCCATTCCAAAACTATCTACAGCCTCTAAGTAAGTCTGGTGGCTCTCAGCTAAGACAAACAGATCCCTAAAAGCCTGCCAGCTTTCGGGTGTTTTCGCGCTCTGGGCATAGTGAGCCTGGAACACCTCGTCGCGAGAATAATCAGAGTCACAGCTGGTAAAGTGGGCACCACGCTTAGATACGATGACTCCATCAACCATCATGCGGTTAATCGCTAGAGTGTGATGGGATCCAAACTTCAAGAAATCCTCTGTGTCTACTAACTCCTCACACGATATATATCTTTGGGAAGCCGCCATCAGAAACAGGTCATCAAAGTATGGGTCAACTCCGAGTATTTGACCGTTTCCACTTGAGTCAGCCCTGTTTACATGAACAATTGCCATATCCAAGGTAATTGCGGGCATTGCCACCAATTCCTCCTCGTCGCTGTACGGCGATTTTATCGTCCTTAGCCAAGGATTAATTGTCATGACATCTGAACCAAGACCTGCCCGAGTCGGCAAAAAGGGAAGTCTCAGACTTGCGGCATACAACCCCCACTGCAACATACCTTCATCTAATTCAGTAGCACTTATTGTTGATTCTTGGCGTGCAAACCTAAAATGTGGATCGAGGGCTATTGAATCAAGGGACACGAATCCATAAATTACCCTTGCAACTTTACCCATCGCACACAGGATCCCAACGTCGGGACCTCCATAGGAAACGACGGTTAGATTTGATACGGGTGATCGACAGATAGCTCGCACCAGCGACATGGGTTTGCGCCTTGATCCCCAACCGCCAATACCAATTGTCATGCCATCGCTCAAACGTGAAATAAATTCTTCTTCAATGATGACTTTATTCACCTCGGCTACGCCTCAAACTTTGCTTCGCGTTTTTCCACAAAGGCGTTACGGGCTTCATCGGCAACACCGGATAGCGTCAGTTCATAGGTAAATCCTTGTTCAAAGCGATAAGACTTATTGACATCAACTGGGTCTATCCCATTGAGACATTCTTTGGCACGCCGTATAATAGTTGGGCTCTTCTTGGCGATATCTTGACCTAGCTCCATTGCTGTTGCCAATAGATCTTCGGGTTTGACTACTTTATAGATTGAACCAAAGCGGTATAGTTCATCGGCACTAATCGCTTTAGCACTGTAGACCATTGCTCTCATCTGATGTTGCGGAACCAAACGGGCTAGATGTGTAGCTGCACCGAGCGCCCCTCGGTCTACTTCCGGAAGGCCGAAAGTTGCATCGCTAGCAGCAATAATAATGTCGCAATTGCCAACAATTCCTATACCTCCTCCAAGACAAAACCCATTCACGCAACAAATGACTGGAACTTGGCACTCATAAACTGCCTTAAAGCAAGCAAAACAACCTCGATTCACCCCAACAAGGGCTTCGTGTGATTTACCGGCAAGTTCTTTCACGTCGACGCCAGCGCAAAAACCTCGACCTCTAGCACTCAATACGACGACCGAAACCTCGGGGTTTTCTCCCGCCCCACGAATCCGGTCAGCCAACTCAAACCATCCGGCTGTCGCAATAGCATTGACGGGCGGAAAATCGATCTCAATGTGGGATATTGAACCCTCAACTTTTTCATTAATTGCCAATTAGTGCTGCCTCCAACTCCTATTCCGGTTCAATTATCACACTAGTAATCAAGCTTGACGCAGATCAATCTCCTCGTGCCTCGGTACTCTCAGATCAGTTTCTGACACACCGTCAGAAATCTTACAGTGACTTGCCTGACTTCTTCAAATCGCCAGCTTCTTTTCAAAGTGCTTGGCAGCCGTAAATGGCCAGTCCAGTCCTGTGAAGAGGTTATAGGCACCACAACGTCCAGTATCATCCAATGATCTAGAATCTACGAAAATGAATAGTCAAGTCATCTACCCAGACCTAGCCGGAAAAGTCGCCATCGTAACCGGAGGTTCCAAAGGTGTTGGCCGGACCATCGCACTTTCACTTGGCCAAACAACAAGTAACGTCGTCACTTGCGCTCGCACTCGCCTGGCTGATGCTGTAGCCAACCCCAGTAAGGAAGAACTCGAAAATCATGTGGTTTGCGATGTGCGTGACCCTCTTCAAGTTGCAAAGGTAGTTGAGTTTGCGCTCAACAAGTTTGGCTCTGTGGATCTACTGGTCAATAACGCTGGTGGTTCGCCTCACTCGATGGTATCGGATGCCTCTGTCAACTACCTCAACAAGATAATTTTATTAAACCTAACAGCTCCGTTGTATTTCGCGAAGGAGGCTAATAGTATCATGCAACTTCAACCAACTGGCGGTGTGATAATTAATATTGGAAGTGTTAGTGGAACGAGACCATCCCCTGGGACTGCAGCTTATGGTGCCGCCAAAGCTGGACTAGAAAATCTTACTCAAAGTCTAGCTGTCGAATGGGCACCGAAGACTAGAGTAAATTGTATCGTTGCTGGACCTATTCTTACCGAACAAGCCCAATTACACTTTGGCGACGCTAGAGGGGTTGAGCAAGTTGCGCAAACAATTCCAATGGGGTCCATGGCAAGCCCAGACGACATAGGCAAAGCGGTCTGTTGGCTTAGTTCAGATCAGGCGAGCTATATTACCGGTGCAAGCTTGTTGATTCACGGAGGAGGCGAAAAGCCTCTCTGGATGAGTGCTTCTAATGCTAACTTGACTGGCCACTGAGTTGTAAACTTAACGGATTGCGGTCACCCGCTCGGGACGGGTAGGTTCACCTTTACTACTCAAGGATGCTGACTCGAAACCGAAACAATCTCGCCCGTCATATATGAAGAGTAGTCACTTGCCAGGAAAACAATTACATTTGCAACTTCCCAAGGCTCTGCTGGCCTCTTGAAGGCTTCCTTGGCAACCAGATCATCAAGTACCTCTTGGGAGATCACCTTAGAGAGAAACGGGTGCATTGCGAAACTCGGTGAAACACAGTTCACTCGCACGTTATGTGGTGCGCCTTCCATCGCTGCAGTTCTGGTCAGTGCCATGACACCTGCTTTTGCCGCGGCATAGTGAGCCTGCTTTTCCTGTGCACGCCAAGCCAATACAGAGGCATTGTTAACAATAGAACCGCAGTTACGCTCTACCATGTGTTTCATTGCAGCCCTTAGACATCTAAAAGTGCCCGTAAGAGTTACGTCGATTACTCTCGCCCACTGTTCATCTTCCATATCGACAATAAGTGATTCTCCACCCAAACCTGCGTTATTGACTACAACGTCGAGGTGTCCCAACTGGGCAATAGCTTCTCCAAAAAACTCGCGAACCTGGCTTTCAACCGTTACGTCGCACAATACCGACACTGGTTTTTCACCGATTATTGCCTCAAGCATTTCACTCGTTTCACCAAGTCTTCGCTCGTGGGTATCACATATTGCTAATCTGGCACCCTCCTCCGCGCATCGCTTAGCTGTCGCTACCCCTATCCCAGCTCCTGCTGCAGCAGTGATGAGCACATTCTTGCCACTTAGAAGATTGTGGCTTGTTGGGTACTTGGGTATCGACGTCAGGAGCTTGCCTTTTCTTTTGCTTGCGCTGCTTTCCTGTATGCTTCCAATTGAGCGAGGATGGGCATCTCTTCTTGGCCTATCTCGGAATTAAGCCTTTTTGCGATTTCTGTTGTGGACCAGTGATCCTCACTAGTACGCATTTCTCGAATTTCGATAGGTTGATTCCAAAGCGCAATCTTCTTTCCTGCCTGGGTATAGATCTGCCCTGTTATATGTCGTGCTTCATCTGAAAGCAAATATACCGCGAGTGCGGCGACGTCTTCTGGATCACCTATCTCATCAAGATCCATTGGAACATTTTCTGACATTCTGGTTCTGGCGACGGGGGCAATAGCGTTTGCATTAACGCCATAACGATTCATTCCAGCAGCAGCAGATCTCATCAAAGACACTATACCGCCCTTGGCAGCCGCATAGTTAGCCTGCGCAACACTTGCCGCAAATGCACCTGAAGTAAAAGCGACTAGTGAACCCGATTTCTGATCTTTCATAGCAGCACACGCGGCACGAAAAACAGTAAAAGTTCCCTTTAGATGCGTTGCAATCACTGGGTCCCACTCTTCTTCGGTCATATTGAAAAGCATCCTCTCACGAAGTATCCCAGCCACACAAACTACACCGTCAATTGATCCCCAACTATCGATTGCACTCTGGACAATGCGGTTACCCCCTTCCATTGTGGCTACCGAGTCGCAAACGGCCAACGCTTCACCACCAAGATCCTTGATTTCCTTTACTACTGCGTCAGCCACTTCGCTAGTTGGGTCCTCGCCAGCCATTGAAACCCCATAATCGTTGACGACAACTCGGGCACCCTCACTAGCGCACGCTAGCGCAACGGCACGCCCGATCCCTCTGCCAGCACCTGTTACCGCTATATTCTTGCCCTCTAGAAATCCACCCACTGTAGGTTCTTGCTCCTATCCTCAGTTCATTATGCAATTCGATATTCCTAACGTAATGCTAGTAAAAATAGAACACGTTCTGCCAATCTGCACGGCTGGGACGGCAAATGTTAGCAGCAACTTTATCTGAGGATAATCGGCCATTTTTCGGCAGCGCTCTTTTTTGACGATTTCTGTGGCAAATTGTATCGGCTATCGGCGAGAATGAATTGTCCCTCTAAGTAAGAATCCCCTCCCACCGATTTAGATACGCGGTGCGGGAGGGGATTCAACGCGGTGTTTCCGCCAGTATCCATTGTATATTCTTTTTCCGGAACTGTCGAAGACTACATAGCTTTGGGCCATGACATCAAAGTTCCTCCACAAAACTGGTCGAGATCATTGAAGGAGTTGTAGAAGCCGTGGTGGACGGGATCAGTGGCATTAGGTCGCTGGCTGAATATCTCAATATCCCTTATACAACTTTTCGTGGCTGGATACGTTCATTTTCAGCTAATGCTAAGTCTCTTGCAAGCGGCTTTGATGCTCTAACTATACACCTTAGTGGGAATGCGACAAATATCGTTACACCACAAAGAACGTGGTGCCTTGCTTCGATGCGTTCTATTCTCCAAGCAGCTACGAACTTCCCTAGTGCCTACGGGCAGCACAACGACGCGCCATGATCGAGCAGATGATACAGGACGTGTACCCCAAAGGGTCTGCCTCTTTCAATTGGCCATGACAACGATGCCAGTTGTGAATATGGTGATCGAACCAGTGTTAGTACACCAGAACTCAGCCAGGCTTCACCAACTCACCTTTCGGTGAGAGTAGTCCAAAGCCTAGCTCTTGTGCTTTTTGCCTCGTCCCTGGATAGATAGCTAGTCCGTAGACGTAATTGAATTGACCATCAGGCATTATCTCAATATCGGTTGGCAGATTATTCAAAGTACGTTGAAATCTACTCACGTCTGCCGGGCGAAGTCTCGTCTTGGCTTCACACAGTAAAGTAAATCTCTTCTCACTCTCATCTCTCACTGCTGCTATTACGTCTATTTCGCCATTGATATCCAACGGCGAAGGCTCACTTATTATCTGCCAGCCATTTTGATCAGCAATATATTCCAGCAGTGCTTTGGCATCTTCTTCGACTGTACCTCCCACCACGTCGGATAACTGTTTTACAGCTGGATTAGTCTCTTTCTGTGCCTCGGCAAGTTCGGCAACAGACTGTCTAAGTTCGGCAACAGAGTGTTCAGTCGATTTCTGTGCCTCGGCAAGTTCGCCAATAGAGCGTCTTAGCTCTGCAACCTGCGCTGGCATACCAAGGAGTTCATCACCCAGCAAGACGCTGCGAAGTTGAGCGCGCACGCCCGGATCAGTTTCTATCTGCCGGATGATTTCTAAAGTATCCACTAGCTCATTCTACGATAACGGATGCGCACACAACTCTATTCCGTCCCCCCTCTTTGGCCTCGTAGAGGGCATCATCAGCTAACTTCAAGAGTCGCTCTTCTTCAATTGCTTCTCCTATTTGGCAGGCCAGCCCGACCGAAACAGTCACCTGCAACTCCACATCAGTACCGCTTCGAAATGGCTCACTTGCAATCTGAAGTCGAATTCTTTCAGCCACTTGGCCGCCACCTTCGCTATCTGTCATTGGAAGTATCGCCACAAACTCCTCACCACCCCACCGGCCGATCAAATCCCCCGGGCGCACCGCGTTAGTAAGTCTCTTAGCAAGCTCGATTAGAGTTTCATCTCCGATCTCATGGCCCCAACGATCGTTTATAGATTTGAAATGATCTATGTCAATTATCAATAGAGTAATTGGGTGTCCATACCTCTTGGCGCTGGCGATCATTGCTTTGAACTGTTCGTCAATGTGGCGACGATTATAGAGTTCAGTCAAAACATCTAGACGTGAAACTAGATCTAGCTCTTTCGTGAGCGAACTAAGCCTATCTCTTTCATGTAAGAATCTATATAGGAACAAATCTGCGACACCAATTGCAATCACAAAGGCAAGTACTGCCAGCCATACTAAGTATGAATGTCGATTCTTTACCCCCGCATTAAGTAAAATATCGAAGGGTTCAGTAATAATTACCTTCCATCTTGTACCGGCAACCGTAATACTTGAATAATAAAAGACACGACCTTGACCGTCGGAATACGTACCTTTGCTTTTTTTTGCAACAGCTAGGGCAAGCTTGGAGTTGACAGACCTAAGATTCACGACCTTATTTGAAGCAACCCTATATGGAGATGCCAAAATAAGGTTTCCGTATTCATCCACCAAATATGTTTGATGTGCACTATCCGTATTGACGTCTGCAAGAAACGGACCGAGCGGGGTATCTTGGATTACATAATATCCGGTTACGACTCTTGTAGTATGAAGAATAGTCTTATAGGGAGACGACACTACGACAACAGCCTGTGGAGTAATGCCATTGATTGAGACCAACTTAACGTTAGAAATTGCCGGGCGATTGTCTTTGAGGGCCGTCGAAATGGATCTAGGAAATGCTAAGTAGTGCTCAAAATTATGACTAGAGCCCGACGTTGAGGAGCCAGAGCTTGAGCCCGACCCCGAAGAACTTGAGCCCGACCCCGAAGAACTTGAGCCCGACGTTGAGGAGCCAGAGCTAGAGCCCGACCCCGAAGAACTATTGAACTCACCAAGCAAGACCAGCCCAAAACTCTTGGGGTAAGTAGCCACAACATTATTTCCCGCGGTTACGACCCCACCAAGATATCCAAAAACTGAAGAAAACTCGTCAAAGACATCCTGGTTCACAAACGGTTCGGCTAGATAACCGGGTTGAGCTGGCTTACTTGGACCGTGTGCCTTGAGAGTTCCTTGAGCCAACTGCCCCTGCTGCTCTGCCCTCTGGTGCAAAAAGGTACTGATAAAGCTTGCCGAGGCCGCCACCGATGACCGAAAAGACGACTCTGCTTTAGATGTGTTTTGCGACTGGCTATTTACGGTCATCGCTATAGCGCCAAAAATAGCTATAAGTGATATAACAACTATCAATAAGTGCGTAGTCGCCCTGTTTGCTAGTGGTCTTGACGAAACTAATGCTTTACCGCCAATCGAGTGACCGTAACTATCTACATCATCACTTTCACTGGTCACCAATACATTCTACAAACTAAAAGGAAGCTTTCCAAAGATAGTCGGCAGTGGACTTCAAAAAATCTAATTAGGCTTCTTAGAACCAACCAACCACATGGAAAAGTACTGTGAACCACCACCGTAGGCATGACCTAAGGCTAGATTGCAGTCTTGCACTTGGTGTTCTCCTGCCATTCCCCTGACCTGGAGGGCTGATTCGGCAAATCTGATCATTCCAGAAGCTCCAATTGGATTGGACGACAACACGCCTCCGGAACAGTTCACTGGCAAGTCACCATCAAGACTAGTAGCGCCTTCATCAGTCATCTTCCACCCCTGACCCAACTCAGCAAAACCTAAGTTCTCCATCCACATTGGCTCATACCAAGAAAATGGCACATAAATCTCGGCCATATCAATTTGCTTGCGAGGATTAGTAATTCCCGCTTGGCTATAGAGGTCCTTTGCACAATCTTGACCGGCTCGAGGATTGACCGCATCCCTTCCTGCAAACATTGTAGGCTCCGAACGCATTGCGCTACCATGAATCCAGGCGGGAGGCTTGCCCGATGCACTAGCTATCTTTTCATCACCTAAAACCATAGCGCAAGCACCATCTGATGAGGGACAAGTCTCTAAATATCGTATTGGATCCCACAGCATTGGTGACTCCTCTACTTTCTCCATAGAGATATCATCTAAGTGAAGGTGCGCATAAGGGTTCTTCAATGCATTTAGGCGATCCTTGACAGCAACCTTCATACCAATGTGACTGGGCGCGCCGGAGCGGCGGATATAGGCACGAATGAGTGGTGCAAAGTATCCGCCCGCACCAGCCAAAGTTGGTGGAGAGAAAGGTATGGGTCTTGATAGCGCCCACATTGCATCAGACTCGGACTGCTTTTCGAATGCAACTGTGAGTACTCTTGAATGTACCCCACTTTGGACGAGAGATGCTGCTACCAATGCGGTGGAGCCTCCGACAGATCCTGCTGTATGCACTCGAATAATTGGCTTACCACTAGCGCCTAAGGCATCTGTTAGATAGCTTTCGGGCATGACGACACCTTCAAACATATCTGGTGCTTTACCTATAACTACTGCTTCGATATCGGACCAACCAAGTTGCGCATCCTCAAGTGCACGGATAGCAGCCTCTCGACAAAGTCCGGCTATTGATACATCGTCTCTCACCGAATTGTATTTAGTTTGACCAATTCCTATAACTGCACAGCGTTGCGCACCCACGGTTAATTACCTCCTTCTAAGACACACACGAGATTTTGTTGCAAACATGGTCCCGCCGTCGCATGAGCTATTGCACAATTAGCTTCACCGTTGATAATACGACTCGCAGCCTCACCGATTCGAATAAGACCTGCCGCCATGACTGGATTAGCGCAAAGTGCACCACCGGAAGGATTCACAATTACTGACTCGTCAATTCCTAATGCCTCTTCAAGGATTGCTTGTTGGGCACTGAACGGAGCATGAAGTTCACAAATATCAGCTCTTATATCGAGAGCACCACAATTCTTTCCGGCCTGCTTAGTTGAGACTGAAATACTGAGGTCCCTAACTCCCAGGCTATGTGGTTCCGAGCGATGATCGATTCCTTTGATCCAAGCGAGCCGCGTCGAACATGCCTTAGCCCTATCGCCTGCCACTAGCACAAGCGCACAAGCACCATCGGAAACAGGAGGACAGTCGTCGATCCTGAGTGGCTCTATAATATAGGGCTTTGCCAAGTACGTCTCGGGATCAATCAACTTAGTGATTTGAGAGTGCTCATTAGTACTTGCAAACTGGCGATTTCTTGAAACCAGTTGAGCAAGCTCCTTCTCACTATGCCCACTGTCTAGCCATGATCTCGTCTGGATGGCACCGAGACTAACCGAGTCAGGCCACAAGGGTGCCAAATAATAGGGATCTAGCTGCTGAGAAAGTACTTGGGATATATCACCCAGAGATGATTTACCAAAAGAATAGACAAGTGCACTATCTATGTCGCCATGTTGTAACCTCACCCAAGCTTCATAAAGAGCCCAAGCACCATCCATCTCAACGTGAGACTCTGTAATTGGCGGCCACGCGCCAACTGCATCGAGTCCAGATACAAATGCAAAAGGCACCCCGCCAAGATAGTCGCAACTACCTGAAATCGTAAAACCAATTTCTTTTCTTGGGACACCAGAGTTGGCAATCGCTTGAGAGACTACTGGCATTAGCATTTCTACCTCATTTTGATCGTCGGCCCGCCTAACCGACTTCGACTGAGCAAACGATACAACTGCAACTTCGCGCACTATACATACTCCTTGTACTCTTCAAAGGGTGCATCTTCTTCCCCGGTTGGTCGAAAGTATTTGATTGACTCAAGCCCCGGAACCATCTCGGAATCGTCCTGCCATACTGCCTCAACCCTCATACCCATGCGAACCTCCTCGGCCTCCACTTCTTGGAGAAGGTGCATGAACCCAATATCTGCCCCGTCAATTAGTATCGTGCCTGTAACGTAGGGAATCTTTATCTTCTGACCATAGAACGGAACGTTGACTATACAGTAAGTAGTTACAATGCCCTTGGGGGGCAGTTCAACTTCCTCTTCAGTGGGTACTCCGCACGAAGCACATGAGCCTCGCGGAGGAACATATACCTTGAGACAGCTTGGACATCTCTGACCAAGAATCTTCTTCTTCATAAGTCCACGCATAAACCGAGAAGCTGCTCGACCGGCGGTAAAGTGATACTTGAGCTCAATAGGAGTTGAGATCTTAGTTACCGGCGCATTCGGGTCTATCTCTGATTGCTCGACATCAGCCATTAGCTGCCTCCTCTATTTCAAAAAACTCAATGTCTTTTATGTGACCTTCTCTTTGAGAACGAAATTTGGCCTTTACTCGTTTCCCGGTTGCAACACTTGTTGAGCTGGGAGCTCTGACGCAGTGAAGCATCGATGAATCAGCCCCGTCCAACTTGATTAGCGCCCAGGCAAAAGGTTCAGATAGAGGGTGCTTCTCACTTGGGCTGACCACCCAAGCCCAACTGGTGATCACTCCACTTGTCGATACAGGGACTAGTCCATCTATGTCTTCACTAGTAAATGGATCGTATTCGGTGGGAGGCACGATTACCTTGCCAGATTTGGTTCTAGCCCCAACAATTTTACCGTCACGGAGTTTCGTCATGAACTCGCCTATAACTGGACCAGTACTCCTCGAATAAGGATATTCAAGAATGTTTGGTGCTTCGAGAATATCAACCTCGGATAAATTGTTGCCTTCTTTGCTCATCAGCTTTAACCTTTCTATCCCTGTAAATTTATTACTTTTTTTGAAAATTTGGTTTACGTTTTTCGGCAAAGGCTTTAGCGCCTTCTTTAGAATCTTGAGTTGCAAAAATTGGCCAGCCGATTTCCAATTCCCTTCGAAGTCCATCTTCTTCGGACATTCCTTCAGTCTCTCGTACCGATCTTTTTATCGCTTCAAGTGAAAGAGGTGCGTTGTCGCAAAGTACTGATGCTATTTCCAGGGCCGTGTCTAGAGCTTTGCCATCGTCAACTACCTGGCCAATTAGCCCGACTTTCAACGCCTCATCTGCCGACATTTCTCGTGCTGTAAGCAACAAATCCATTGCAACGGTGTAGGGGATCTGCCTTCTCAATCTAACGGTGGATCCGCCTAACGGGAACAAGCCTCTCTTGGCCTCAAAAAGTCCAAATACCGCAGAGCGACCCGCCACTCTTATGTCGGTTGCTTGGAGTATCTCCGTGCCGCCTGCCACCGCATAGCCTTCGACCGCTGCAATTAGGGGCTTTTTGAGATCATAACTCCGCAAGAGCGACTTCCAATGCAGATCAGGATTATCGGCAAATCGAGCCATATAGGGATTATCCGGTTCAGACATTGACTTTAGATCCATGCCCGCACAAAAAGTCCCCCCAGATCCAGTCAGAATTGCACACCTTATATCGTCGTTAGAATCTATCTCATCCCAGGCATCAGCCATTCCAACTAGCATTGCAGGTGAAAGGGCATTTTTTGCGTCTGGCCGGTTGAGGGTAACGATTGCGGTACGCTTCTCCACCCTAAAGTCAAGATGATTAGTTGAAATTTCGCTTGTCATAAAATTAGAACACATTCTATACTGAAAACTAGAACAGATTCTAGTCTGGATTAAAGTGCTGCTAGTGGCCAATGCCGGTCTTTAGCCGAGAGGAGAAAACTAAACATGCAGAGCGCAATTTGCGAGATGTTCGGTATCGAACTGCCCATTTTTGCCTTTAGTCATTGCAGGGATGTTGTATGCGAGGTATCAAAGGCAGGCGGCCTAGGAGTACTTGGTGCACTTTACTTTACCCCCGAAGAGCTTGAAACTGAGCTGGCCTGGATAGATGAGCACATTGGCGGCAAGCCTTACGGCGTTGATGTAGTTATGCCTGCCTCGTATGCTGGGGCTGGCAATCTTGACCCTTCCAACATGCAAGACATGCTTTCTGAGATGATTCCCCAGAGCCATCGAGACTATGTAAAACAAGTCATGGATAAGTACCACGTCCCCGAGTTGCCTGCCGACGAAAAGCCTCGTTCACTTCTGGGCTGGACCGAGGAAGGGGCTCGGCCTCAGGTGGAGATAGCCCTATCGCATCCCATCAAACTGTTAGTCAACGCGCTTGGTCCTCCCCCTAAGGACATTGTTGACCTTGCACATGAGAACTCGGTCAAAGTAGCGGCACTCGTTGGCCGGACTGACCAAGCGCTAAAGCAGGTTGAACAGGGTGTAGACATAATTGTCGCCCAAGGATATGAAGCTGGTGGACATACTGGAGAGATTGCTTCAATGGTACTAACCCCTGAGGTCGTCGATGCTGTGTCGCCTGTTCCAGTACTTTGTGCAGGTGGTATTGGCAGCGGCCGTCAGATGGCAGCTGCAATGGCACTTGGTGCGGACGGGGTATGGACTGGTTCAATCTGGCTCACAACAACTGAGTCGGATATGACTCCCATGATGATAGATAAGTTACTCAAAGCCCGTTCTAACGAAACGGTGCGATCACGATCTTTGACTGGTAAGCCTGCTAGACAGCTCAAGACTGGCTGGACTGAGGCTTGGGACGGACCTGAATCTCCAGGTACTCTCCAAATGCCTTTGCAGTTCATGCTTACCTCCGATGCCTATCACAGAATCAACAAGTTTCAGATACCTGAACTTGTTGGGGCGCCCGTTGGCCAGGTTGTAGGAAGTATGAACAAGCGCAAGCCAGTAAAAGAGGTAATCTTCGAGATGGTTGAGCAGTTTGTAGAGACTTCTCAAAGTCTTGAAAAGTTGATAAGTTGAACTATTGCTAGCGCGTCATTGCTAAAGAACTTAGAACTTGAAACGTCTGGTTATCTGTTGAAACTCCGATGAAACCGACATCAGCCCTTGTGCTGCTTCACGGTTAGAATTTGCCGTTGCCTCAACCTTGTCTGCTGCTTCGCTAGTTTCTTCGATCGCTGTCTTCATGATTTGCGTTGACAGTGCTACGTCGTTGATAGTGCGAGCAATCTCTGAAGCTGCTGCGCGCTGCTCTTCTACGGAACTTGCTATTGCCATCTGAGATTCATTTATTTTTGAAACGATAGAATCAATTTGGGTAATTGCATCAACAGTTTCTGAGATCTCATTCTGAACGCTTTCAATCATTAAGGCAATGTTGGCAGTGGCATCTCTAGTCTGTGCTGCTAAGTCTTTTACTTCATTAGCAACTACAGCGAAACCTTTACCACTCTCACCGGCACGCGCAGCTTCAATGGTCGCATTTAACGCAAGTAAGTTGGTCTTATCGGCAATCTTGTCGATGACTTGAGCTATATTTCCAACCTCTAAAGAGTTGGTCTTGAGCGTCGAGACTTTCAAGGCTGCCTGAGAAACGTTCGCAACTGCTTGCGAAGCGACGTGGGATGCATTAGAAGCTTGGGCGGATATGTCTGAAATGCTCGCTTGAAGCTCATCGGCAGCTGCAGCAGTCGCTGATGCACCTTGCCCTACTGACATAGTCGCGCTTGCCATCGCGGCATTGCGATTGAGATTCTCTGCAGCAACATCGACAACGACCTTAGCGTTGGAAGATATCTCAGTCGCAACTTTGTGAAGCTCCTCAGCCCTGCTGGCAAGAGCGGCGACAATTTGCTGTTGAGTATCAAGAGTGCGATTTAATCGCTTGGAAATTTGAGAAAACTCATCATCCCCTCCAACCCTGGAACGAGTTACAAGTGACCCACCCTCAACTTCGGCCAGAGCTTCTAAGATATCTCTTGACGGCTTTGCAATAGAAAAAATGATAGGAAGCAAAATTAACCCTATACCGACTACAACTCCTAGAAGAGTTATAATCCATAGGATCATCAAATTACGATGAACGGAAGTTTCTACGCTGTTTTGATAAGAAGCCGACAGAGTCTTAGAGGTGCTTATTAGACGGTTGAAGTCCGCTTGAAGAGCACTTGAAACTTGCGAATTCGCAACAGTAAGGGTAGCTATTGCCCCAGCGACATTTCCCGCCTGAGCTTGCGAGTAGAACTGCATGGTGAACTGGTTGTACTGAGTTAGATCTTGATTTGCCTGTTGTGCCTCTTGGGCTATTTGGGAAAATTGCGAGTCTCCTAGCTTGGTTAGCTCTCCCTCGGCTTGCTTATAACCAGCAACTACTTGGTCCCAACTGCTAGACATTAGACCTGCCAGCGAGCTGTTTGATTGGGGCCCGCCTGGTTGAGACACAGTTGATTGGGGCCCGCCTGGTTGAGACACAGTTGATTGGGACCCGCCTGGTTGAGACTTACCCACTTGCTCGGCCAATCCAATATAGATGTGAGACTGATCGTCGTCGGTCAGCCAGCCTTGATATGCAGAATCAACTTGGGCGGCGCTAGTAAAGACAGCCTGCTGATCTCGGGAAGAGGCTCTAGACATACTAAGTCCATTAGCGGCTATTACTATGCAAACAATCCATGCGCCAAAGATCAACCCCCCGCCAAGAAGCATTCTATTTCTAATGGAGAATCGAGAAAATAGCGACGATCTTACGTCAGTGAACTTATCGCTCTGTCCCTTTGATGATGAGTTTCCAGAAAGCTGATCAGATGTGTTGCTAGTTCTGCGTGAACCAACCCCTAGATCATTATTGCCTGTTGTGCCTCGCTCCAAAGTGTTACTCATAAATTGTCGATAATACTATCACTGAAAAACGAAGGTTGGGGCGGGAAACACCTAAGCGTTAGCCGTCGAAGGACTCAATTAGATGCGCTCGATGATTGTGCCAGTGGCCAAAGCACCACCGCAGCACATTGAGATAAGCGCAAACTGCTTGTCAGAGCGCTCAAGTTCATGCAGGGCGGTAGTAATCAATCGACTCCCGGTCGCCCCAACCGGATGACCTAGGGCTATCGCCCCACCGTTGACATTTACCTTAGATATATCCGCATTAGTCATCCTGGCCCATGAACACGTAACCGATGCAAATGCTTCATTCACCTCAAAAAGATCTATGTCCTTCATCGACATCTTAGTCTTTGCAAGCACCCTTTTAGTCGCATCGATTGGACCATCAAGGTGGTAGTAAGGGTCTGAACCAACGAGCACATGCCCAACTATCTTTGCACGAGGTTTTATGCCAAGTGACTTTGCTTTTTGTAAATCCATCCATAGTACGGCAGCGGCCCCATCAGAAATTTGAGATGAGTTGCCCGCAGTATGGATGCCATTTTCAATAACTGGCTTCAACTTCGAGAGTCCTTCGATCGTAGATTCTCGAATACCTTCGTCAGCAGAGACAATTATTGTTTCGCCTGTTTTCTCACCGTCGATTACTACAGGAGCTTCTACAGGTGTTATCTCTCTATCAAATCGGCCTTCACTCGTTGCAATCTGAGCCTTGCGTTGTGATTCCAGTGCCCATTCATCAACATTTTGGCGAGTAAATCCCCTATTCGTAGCAATTCTTTCAGCTGAGGTAAATTGGTCGGGTAGATCCCACGGAAAATCGCTCGGCCTTGACCGACCTGGGCCATTTATTGCGTTGGCACCCAAGCCGACTCTACTCATCGCTTCCACCCCGCACGCCATACCAATTTCGATGAGTCCTGCGCCAATAAAAGAGTGAATCATTCCATTAGCTTGCTGAGATGAACCACACTGACAGTCGACTGTGGTAGCGGCCACCTCATAGGCAAGCCCAGTAGAAAGCCAAGCGGTTCGTCCAATATTAGAGGCCTGCTCGCCAGCTTGTGTCACACAGCCAGCAACAATTTGTTCAATTGTCGACGGTTCAACCCCAGCGCGCTTGATCACTTCCACTTGAGCAATTGCTAGTAGCTCAGCTGCATGGAGTGAAGAAAGCCCTCCATTACGCTTTCCAATAGGTGTTCTAACCGCCTCGACGATTACTGGCTCTCCCATTTACCTTTTCTCCTTTTCGCTGTAACTCCCGGTCCAAATTATAGAACGGGTTCTAAGTTGAGCTAAAATTAGCTGGTCGGAGGCTAATCTCCAAGCTTAAGTGCTGATACAAACGCCTCTTGTGGAACCTCGACACGGCCAATTGCCTTCATCCGGCGTTTGCCTTCTTTCTGTGCTTCGAGCAATTTACGCTTACGAGTAATGTCGCCCCCATAGCATTTAGCAATAACGTCTTTACGGTATGCCTTCACTGTTTCGCGCGAGATAATTCGAGATCCAATAGCAGCTTGAATAGGCACATCATATGCCTGTCGAGGGATTAGCTCTCTAAGCTTGGCTGTCATCTTACGTCCATAAACTTCAGCTTTATCTTTGTGCACAATGGAGGAAAAGGCATCTACGCTTACCCCATTTAGCAAGATATCAACTTTGGCCAGAGATGAAGGATAATAACCGGTTGGCTCATAGTCGAGACTGGCATAGCCCTTGGTTCTCCCCTTCAATTGGTCAAAAAAATCAATAACCATCTCAGCAAGAGGCAATTTATAAATCAACTCTACTCGCTCGGGCGACAGATACTCCATCTTTAGCATCTCGCCACGACGAGTCTGGCACAGATCCATCAGCGTACCAACATATTCGGTTGGACTTATTATTGTCAGACTCAAATACGGTTCTTCTATCCGATCAAGATTATTAGGGGGCGGCATCAAGTTAGGATTATCCACGCGCAAGGAGTCCCCATTGGTTAGATAGGCCAGATATGCAACAGAAGGGGCTGTGGCAATTAGCTCAAGGTTGAACTCCCTCTCAAGACGCTCGCGGATTATCTCCATATGAAGCAAACCCAGGAAACCACACCTGAATCCGAATCCAAGAGCCATCGAGGTTTCAGGCTCGTAGCTAAAGGAAGAGTCGTTTAATTTGAGCTTTTCTAGCGCGTCTCGGAGATCTTCAAAACGATCCCCGTCAATTGGATATAACCCACAAAAAACCATTGCTTTAGGTTCGCGATAACCAGCCAACGGTTCGCTAGCACCATTATGTGCAGTTGTAACAGTTTCTCCGGCTTTAGCTTCGCCGACATCACGAACGTTTGCAATTAGATAGCCAACTTCTCCGGGGCCAAGGCTGTCGACTTTGGTGGGTTCGGGAAGTTTTACTCCTAGCTCTTCAATATCATGGGTAGTCCCCGCATGCATGAATCTTACTTTTTGAGTATTTGACAAAACGCCCTCAAGAATACGTATCGAACTGATTACACCCCTATATTGGTCGTAATAGGAATCAAATATCAACGCTTTCAATTGGGCGTCCGGATCTCCGGTTGGAGGAGGTATCCGCTCAATTATCGCATTGAGTAGCTCTGGTACCCCTTTACCTGTCTTGGCCGAGATGTAAAGTATCTCTTCGTCAGCTATCCCTAAGACTCCTTCGATCTCGCTTGCACATCTAAGCGGATCGGCTGCAGGAAGATCTATTTTATTGAGAACTGGAATTATTGCCAAGTCATGCTCCATTGCTTGATAGCAGTTTGCAAGGGTTTGGGCCTGGATACCTTGTGAAGCATCAACTAATAGCAACACCCCCTCGCAGGCCGCCAGTGATCGCGATACCTCATAGCCGAAATCAACGTGACCAGGGGTATCGATCAAATGCAGTACGTGGTCGGCCCAACGCACACGGACATTTTGAGCTTTGATCGTAATACCACGTTCACGTTCAATAT
>JAKAVM010000059.1 GCA_021827485.1 Actinomycetes bacterium | reverse complement strand
ATCTCGACTGGTGGAGGTGGCGGGAATCGAACCCGCGAGGCTGGTGGAGGTGGCGGGAATCGAACCCGCGAGGCTGGTGGAGGTGGCGGGAATCGAACCCGCGTCCTTCGGTTCTACAATGGGACTTCTCCGAGCGCAGCCAGCAAAAAGTTTTGGAATCGGCTCGCTTGCCAGCATACGCACCAATTCCTATCCGAAATTTGATTTCCCTTCCAAGGCTTTCGGAGGACCTCGACAAGGTGAGTCCCACAGTATGACACCCAAACCCGGTCCGTGGAACCGGGACCGGTTAGGCGTCGCTAGCTTTTAAGCAGCGATTGCGAGCTGAGGCTCGGCATTTATTTTTGTCCCGGCTCTTTTACGTGGACTCCGAGAACCACGGCTCGCTTCTCCCATCTTGATACCAAAGTCGAGGCCTGTCACCCCCTCTGGGACCCATTAGATGGATTGTTGCAAGTAATACAATACCACCAAAACGGGCATATATCTAGAGGATTTCGTGACCTTTTGTACTAAAAAGCTACTTTTTGGCAGTTCTGTCGCTAAGATCATGCGATGGCTAGGAAAACATCAAAAAGCGCCGACGCTACATCGAATAGCTTTTATCGAGCGTCTAGACTTAGTTTTGGGGTAGTGGCTGGGGGGATTTTCGAGATCATAATTATCATGATTCCTTATCCTGATACGTCAGCTATCAATTCTCGAATCATCCATGATGTAGCCGGTGCATTCTTACTACTTCTATTGCTAGCGATCGCAGGCGCAGTGGCAGGATTTTTCATCAACTTTCTGCGCTCGGCAACGCCAGCGTCGTCAGGCCTCATTGCATTGGCATTTTCTATCGCAGCGGGAATATTTGGTGCAATTGAGCTTCGCAAAGCTATCCCAGGGCTAAAGCTGATTTTTGGAACAACCAAGGTTAGGGTTGAACCAACGCTATTGGTCGGTCAAATCCAGTTGAAACCTCTTATGATAGTTATGATCGTGGCGTTAGTGGCAGTAGGTTCAATCACGATGGCTACAGTAAGTTCTTCAAGGAGGGAGCGCAATATTGAAGCTGGTCGAGATAGATTAGACCAACCAAGGCAGCGTCAGCGCTAGGACAGAATAGTCTAATTGTGACAGCGTCAGCGCTAGATCTCTCAAAAAGTTTTTTTCATCGAAGCTGCTCGTTGCATCTCACGCTCTGCATCTTTTCTGGCAATTTCTCTTCGTTTGTCATATAGTGCCCGACCCTTCCCAAGAGCAATCTCGACTTTGGCTCGCCCATTTCGTAGGTAGATCGATAGTGGCACTATCGTCAAGGATTTTTGAGCGGCTTTGCCAGAGAGCTGATCAATTTCTCGTCTATGCAACAGCAGTTTTCGACTTCTGTTGGGATCATGGGCCCCAAAGCTCGATGTGGCATACTTATACGGTGAAATATGGGCACCTACCAACCAAGCTTCAGAGTTCTCAATGCGTACATAGGCCTCGCGAAGTTGAACTTGCCCTGCTCGAATCGATTTTATCTCGCTGCCCATTAGGACAATCCCGCACTCAAATGTTTCGAGAATCTCATAGTCATGACGCGCTTTACGATTTTGTGCCAGAGGTTTCGACTTTTCGTTTGTCCCAGAGGTTCTCGTATTTGGGCCAGAGCTTTGCGATTTCCTCACAGAACTTGTGCCGCCAGCACGGGTACTCTGCGTAGGTATCGGTCTTTTGGCCATCTCAGCAAATAGACTAACTGTAAGTTGAGCGAATTGCTAGAGGTAGGATAGGAAAAGGTTTAGGAATGTTGCATTTCAGTCGGAGTGACATAGCTTCAATGATTGCCCACGTGATCGACTCGTTGCCGCAAGAAGGCTGTGGTTTGATTGCTGGCGATCCCTCGTCGACGGTTGTAAGCAAATGGTTTCCGGCCACAAATTTAGAGCGCTCGGCCAAGCTTTACAGTGTTGATCCAATGGACTTCCTGAAGGCAGATCGACAGGCTCAAGCTAGCGGACTTGAAGTTGTTGGAGTTTTCCACTCCCATACCAAGAGTGACGCATATCCGTCTCCGACAGATATTGAGCTTGCTCCCGATCCTAATTGGCATTATGTGATTATCTCGCTGCGTCATTCCGATCCCGTGATACGTTCTTTTAGGATTGTTCAAGGTGAGGTCGAAGAAGAAACTATAGAAGTTGACCAGTAACTTCTAGTTTGGTGGGCCCAAAACCCAAAATTAGTGGGAATTAGAGCGCTTTTTACCTTGTTGCACTGAAGTATTAGAATGTTTACTAATTAGGTCAACAATAAGTGATCGCAGTGGTACTATCATGTTCTGCGATTGGCCGAACATGGAAAGTTTGATAGAGGAGAGATTAGTGGCAGTTGAGATTAGATTACCTACGTTATTGAGGGTTCATGCCCAGGGTAATTCCTCTGTATCCTTAGAAGGTTCGAGCCTTAGAGAAGTTTTTGATCGCTTGATTGAGCAATTCCCAGCAATGGCCGGTCAAGTTATAACTGCTGAAGGATCATTCCACAAATTCGTCAATGTATATGTCAATGATGATGACGTTCGGTATTTGGATAAATTGGATACCAAATTGAACGATGGGGATGTGATCACGATTCTGCCAGCCGTTGCTGGCGGTTGAATGGTTAGATGACTCTCTATTCTAACGTTCTAGAGCTAATCGGCAATACTCCGCTGGTTGATATTTCGCAGCTAAGTCCCAACCCAAGTGTCAGAATCGTTGCTAAGCTTGAGGGCCAGAATCCTGGCGGATCAGTCAAAGATCGTATCGCTCTATATATGATTGAAGATGCCGAGAAGAACGGAAAACTTTCCAGTGGATCAACGATTTTAGAGCCATCATCGGGAAATACAGGTATAGGCCTTGCAATGATAGCCAGAGCAAAGAACTATAGCCTAAATATCGTAATGCCTGAGAACGTATCCAGGGAACGCAGGCAGGCACTTGAGGCTTGGGGTGCCAATATCATTGACTCTCCAGGGTCCCAAGGTTCAAATGGGGCGGTGAGGATGGCTCAGAGAATCGCTAAGGAAAATCCTGAATATGTCTTTTTGTACCAATATGGTAATCCTGCCAATCCCAGGGCGCATTTTGAAGGAACTGGCCCGGAGATATATAGAGATTGTCCAGAGGTTACCCACTTTGTTGCAGGATTAGGGACATCTGGAACTCTCATTGGTGTCGGAAGTTTCCTAAAATCCAAGAACCCCGACGTGAAAGTGTGGGCGATCGAGCCTCCCTCAGGGGAGATGGTTGACGGGCTTAGATCACTTGACGATGGGTACATCCCTCCGATTTTTGTCGAAAACAATGGATCTGATTTATTAGATCGTCGAACGATTATTAGTCCGAGAGAGTCTATAGAATGGTTGCGCAAGATTGCCTCAATCGGAATATTTGCAGGCATATCTTCTGGGGCGGTTATGGCTGGGGCTGCTCGATGCGCTGAAAGTATTAGTGAAGGAGTAGTGGCAGTAGTGTTTGCCGATGGGGGCTGGAAATATCTATCTACTGGGGCTTGGAGCGATGATATAGATCTAGTAGTTGAACGGGCAAAAAGCATAATCTACTTCTAATAGGAAGACTCCTATCATTATTAGGTCACGGCGTGCCCGCTTTCGAAAGCGGGCACTGGGTTGCTAATACGTATATCCCTTGTCGGCTTGGCCTCAAATGAGAGTATTCGATTATGATTTTGCATCGTGCGCTTTAGCTATGCAGAATCAATGATAAATCATGAGTTCTACGCCCCTTTAGCATTAGCTTGCGAAGCGGCTGGCTATCACTCCATGGTAGTTCCGGACTCAATTTGTTACCCGCAATATTCTGATTCGAAGTATCCATTTTCCCCAGATGGCAACCGTGAGTTCCTAGAAGATAAACCGTTTATTGATCCTTTTGTTTTGATAAGCGCACTTGGAATGGTAACAAAGAGGCTCACTTTCACAACCTTTGTACTCAAATTGCCGGTGAGGCACCCGGTTTTAGTTGCCAAACAGGCGATGTCATGTGCTGTGATGACTGATAATAGACTCTTGCTTGGGCTCGGGGTGAGCCCGTGGCCAGACGACTATGAGATTTGCGATATTTCTTTCAGGACGCGAGGAAAGCGAATGAATGAATCGATTGAGGTACTAACTGGTTTATTTAGCGGGGAATATTTTGAGTATCATGGTGAAATTTTTGATATACCTTCGATAAAGATGGCACCAGCACCAACTCAAGAGATTCCAATTCTGGTCGGTGGCCATGCCAATGCGGCGCTGGAACGAGCTGCCAAGCATGGCGATGGATGGCTTCATGGGGGAGGGGACCTCTCAGAACTGCCAAATCTGCTTTCAAAGCTAAATGAATATAGGAAAAGATATGATAGAGATTCTAAACAATTTCAAATATTCGTTATATCGCCTGATGCTTGGTCTTTGGACGGGATAAGACGCCTGGAAGATCAAGGGGTAACCGACGTGATAGTTGGGTTTCGCTGGCCCTATACAAAACAAGCTGATCATGAGTCGCTAGCTGACAAGCTTTCTAATTTGAATCGATTTGCAGAAGATATAATTTCCAAAGTTAGCCCATAATAATTGAGGAGGAATATATAAGTGTCAGCTAGAGATATGTCTATGAAGTCGATGGAAGCTGTGGGGAATTCGGATCGAGAGAAATGGCTTTTACTCTTTGCCGATGATGCTATCGTTGAAGATCCAATTGGTATTTCCATCTTCGATCCAACTGGCCTAGGCCATTATGGCAAAGAGGAAATTGCCAAGTTTTTTGATGAAGCTATAGCTCCTAATAGAAAGATTGAGTTTGAGATAACCGCATCTTATGAGTGTGGGCAAGAGGTTGCTAATGTTGGGACTATAACTACTACACTTTCAAATGGCCAACAGGTGCGTGTATCTGGGGTATATACTTACAAGATTAATAATGCAGGCAAATTAATAGCGCTTAGGGCATTCTGGGAGCAGGATAAAGTGGAGTTTCTGAGCTGACCAGTGAATTCTTGGGCGGCCTCAAGCAACACTCCCCTCGGGGCGTTTTGATCTCTTTGTTCCTCAGCGCAAACTCGGTCTTTTAGGGCCGGTAGCTTCAAGGAAAGTATCTGTGGACGATAGGCCAATTGGGATTTTTGATAGTGGTTTTGGTGGTCTAACTGTAGTTAGGGCCCTGGTTGATTTAGTACCTGGCGAGGAGATTGTCTACCTCGGAGATACTGGACGCTATCCCTATGGCACTCGGCCTCTAAATGAGGTCAAGGAATTTGCCTTAGAGATTGCTAATTATCTAATTGACAGCTATGACGTAAAGCTTCTGGTTGTGGCGTGCAACACAGCGTCTGCGGCTGCATTAGAAGAATTGGAAGCGACAATGACAGTTCCAGTCATTGGCGTCATAGAGCCTGGAGTAAGGGCAATGGTTCGAGCTTCAGCCAGCGGGAGGGTCGGGGTGATCGGAACTGTGGGTACGATCGCTTCAGGGGCTTACCAGAATTTTCTGCTGAAAGAACTAGTCAATCGAGAGCCGTCGCATGAAATCTTCCTTACATGTGCAGCATGTCCTGGATTTGTAGAGTTCGTTGAACGGGGAGATCTCGAAAGTGAGCAGGTACATATTTTGGCAGAGCGACTCTTGAAGCCACTTATTGACGAGAAGGTCGATACACTGTTGCTAGGGTGTACCCACTATCCCTTTTTGGCGAGAACAATAGCCGACGTAATGGGTTCGGAAGTCGTCTTGGTTTCTTCTGCCGAAGAGACCGCCTTTGAAGTCAGGGACCTGCTTGTTCGTGAGAAAATAAATTCAGGTCGAAGTTCAATCGAAGGTCACTTTACAAGTTCTTCGAGATCCAAGGTAGCTTCGAGTTCGACCTTGAGTGCAGAGAACGGCACTCAGACATTTCTCTCTTCGGGTGATGTTGAGCTATTTAGAACGCTTGGGACAAGATTGCTGGAAATGGAGATTCCGAGGGTGTTTCAAGTAACGTGGTAGCCTAATGTGTCCCTGTGGTGAATATGTCAATTAGAAAAGATGGACGAGAAATCGATGAGATTAGAGGACTGGTCCTTGAGCGCGATTTTACGGAGCTTGCCGACGGATCTGTTCTCGCGAGCATGGGCAAGACCAAAGTACTTTGTACCGCTTCGGTTGACGAAGAGGTCCCCAGGTGGATGAGGGGAACCGGGAAAGGATGGATTACGGCAGAGTATTCAATGCTTCCCGGGTCTTCACAAGAGAGAATCACCAGAGAAGCTGTCAAGGGCAAACAATCGGGAAGAACTCAAGAAATCCAGCGTTTGGTAGGGCGCTCATTACGAGCCGTTTGCGATCTCAACGCACTTGGAGAGATACAGATAATTTTAGACTGTGATGTTATCCAGGCAGATGGTGGTACCAGAACAACGTCAATTTGTGGTGCTTATGTTGCGTTACACGATGCACTAACTAGGCTGGTGGCCAGAGGGAGAATTGCAGAGAATCCATTGACTTCAAGCTGTGCCGCAATTTCTGTTGGCATTGTGGATTCATTATGCATGTTGGATTTATGTTATGAAGAGGATTCGCGTGCAGAGGTCGATATGAATGTTGTCATGAACTCTCAAGGCAGATATATTGAAGTTCAGGGCACAGCGGAAGGAATTGCTTTTACCAAGAATGAACTAAGCGAACTTCTATCTCTTGCCGAGATGGGAATTGGTAAGGTGTTGGAAATTCAGTCTCAGGTTCTTTCAGCCCCACCATCCTTGCGCTGAGTGAAAGATATTCAATAAATGTTAAAAGCAATACTGGCAACTGGAAATGCTGACAAAGTAATTGAGATTGCAGCAATTCTTAGAGACGTAGAACTTCAAGCACGACCGACTCACTTAGACGATGTCGATGAAGTCGGCGAAACGCTAGAGGAAAATGCCCGCCTCAAGGCAAGGGCGGTTCTAGCGGCCACTGGGACTCTTTCGATTGCCGACGACACTGGATTGGAAGTTGAGGCCCTCAATGGCGCGCCTGGAGTACGCACCTCGCGATTTGCTGGCGACGGGGCGACCTATGACGACAATGTCAGAAAGATGCTTGAAGTGATGTCACAAGTGCCACTTGACAAGCGCAAGGCACGCTTTCGTACGGTTGCACTCGCCTGTTTCCCAGATGGCAGAGAACTTTGTGTCGAAGGAGTATTGGAGGGAAGTATTGCCCTTGGGCCCCTAGGAAGTGGTGGTTTTGGTTACGACCCAATTTTTATTCCGGCAGAGTCTCAAGGTCTAACCCTGGCACAGCTGACCTTTGAGGACAAGAATGCTATTTCGCATCGGGGTCGGGCGTTTCGAGCACTAGCTAAATTACTTGCGGAGTAACTAGCGGACTTGGCCAAAGTGTTCTCAGATGGCCCAGCCCTTTAGGTCGCTACTGTTCTAAATAACCCTAGGCCCAAGTAATTTTAGATTGCCCAGCCTTTGAGGTCGATAGGCCACTGGTCTATAACATCGTCGCCGGATATAATATGAATAACATCGTGATATGCGATTGTAGGATCTATGTGAGCTGGAATTACCGTAATCTTCTCACCAATTGTCGATGAGCTGTGAACAGGTAATTCTATCTCGGGGGCAATTGTGTAAGACGCTTGACGTTCACCTTCGCTTGCAAGAGCAAATGTCGTGTGCTCATCTGAGCAGAACCATACTTGCGCTCCCGTTATTAAAGGATTTCCGTGATCCATACCCAGAGATTTGAGACCAGTGTCGCAGACCATCCACCCCTGCTGAGAAGCTGAAATTATCGTGGAAAGAACTGCAAGGCTGTTGTGGAACGGTAATCCCAATTTTGCATAAGCGCTATCCATGAATACATATGAGCCAGCTTGAATCTCATTAGCCCATCTATTGATATCATATGTTCCAGTTCCTCCTGCGGAAATTATCTCTCCTCCTACGTCGCGATGGGCTTCAATCAATAGTTCCATTGATGTCGTAACTTGATCTAAACGTTGAGATCTGTCTTCAAGTCCCACGCAGTGTCCTTCATAGCCCATAACACCCCTTACTAGAAGACCTCTTGAACGGGCCAGTTGAGCTAACTCTCCTGCTTGGCTTGGCTCACATCCACACCTTGGAAGACCAACGTTTACATCTATTAGAACCTGCTTGATTGGCGACTTACAAAGTGCATCTATAGTTTCAATCGAGTCAACTGCTAGAGTGATCTGAGCTGATATATCTGTTGTTAGCTCTGCCAACCGGTTCAAACTAGCTACGTCTAATATCTCGTTGGCAATGAGTAGATCGTTGCCCAATCCGGCCTGAGCCATTCCTAGAGCTTCCCGAACCGTAGCGCACGTGAAATTGAGGTGGCCATGGTCTTTTTGAAGTTTTGCCATACTTGTACATTTGTGAGCTTTCACGTGGGGACGCAGAGCATCACCAGGGCGAGCTTTCGACATGGTAAGAAGGTTTTCCGAAATTGCCTTTGAACTAGCAATAAGTGCGGGAGTAGTAAGGTCATGGATTTTCACACCCACAAACTAGCGCTGAAAATGTTTTGTTGCACTATCCATCAGCCAAGTAAGAGCTTCGCGCTCAATTGTCCGTACATTAATACATAAGCTAGGCTGTAGAGGTGTCGCCACTTGAATTTACGCTAATACTGTTGGCAATTTCATGGTTTGCCGGTCTATTTGGATCTCTCGTTGGGTTGGGAGGAGGGGTCGTAATTGTGCCAGTTCTAACTGTGATATTCCACATTGACATCCGACTTGCAATTGGAGCTTCGATAATTTCTGTAATTGCAACTTCAAGCGGTGCAGCAGCGTCATATGTAAAAGATCGTATGACGAATCTACGGGCTGGAATGTTCTTGGAAATTGCAACCACCACAGGTGCCCTATCAGGGGCATTCCTAACTTCATATCTGCCAGAGAAATTTCTATTTATCTTATTCGCTGTGGTCTTAACCTATTCAGGTATTGCTATGTATACACAGAAACATCATGGCGCGCTGCTAACAGTTTCTAACGATCGAATAGCCAACAGTTTCAACCTTCATGGTTCCTATGTGGACAAGGCAACTAACGAACTAGTTGAATATAAAGTTGCTCGGACACGCGTCGGACTTGCACTCATGTATGTAGCTGGAATGGTTAGCGCACTCTTGGGAATTGGATCTGGGGCACTAAAGGTCCCAGCTATGGACTTGGCAATGCATATCCCCATTAAAGCTTCTAGCGCTACTAGTAATTTCATGATAGGCGTAACTGCGGCAGCAAGCGCCGGAGTCTATTTTGCACGGGGCGATATTGACCCTGTTCTGGCAGCTCCCATCGCAATCGGAGTATTGGCAGGTGCTCTTGTAGGATCGAGACTGCTGGCAAAGCTTAATTCTGAAACAATCAAGCTGCTTTTTCTCGCCGCTCTTGCAGCAGTTGCTATTGAGATGTTTATCAAAGGAGTTTAGTCGCATGCTTCACGATCAATCTTCACCTAGCGCTATACCGGGCGACGATCATAAAGAACCAAATAGCAAGGAACGTCAGATGGAGTTAGCTATTGCATTCATACTAAGAGCAGGAGTTTTGATCTCGATCACTGTCATATTTGTTGGGAGTATATTGATGTTTGCTCATCATCCCGGGTACCGCGTTGGCCACAATCACATAAGTTATAGAAAGTTAGTTGTTCATAAATTTAGATTTCCAAACGATCTCTCGGGCGTATATCGGTCGGCGGCAAGCGGGGATGGGATAGGAATTATCCTAGTTGGATTGATTGTCCTGCTACTTACCCCAATCGCCCGCGTGGTGGCGGGAAATATTGAGTTCATGCGTCAAAGAGACTGGAAGATGTCTATCATTACCTTCATTGTACTAGTAGTGCTAGCAGGCTCATTCCTGCTTGGGAAACATGGATAGGCGCAAGGGAAATTGGTGGTTGAAGCTAAAGTATCTAAGTCTGATCTCAACAGAGCTAGTCCGGTACCTCTGTGGTTTCAAATACTAAGTGACCTTAGGACAAGACTCGCACTAGGAGAGTTTGAGAAGAAGTTTCCTTCAGATTTAGAGCTGAAAACACATTATCAAGTTAGTCGCCAGACCGTTAGAGAGGCACTAAGAGGGCTGCAGTCACAAGGCATTATTACGCGTGAACGGGGAAGAGGCTCAAGAATCGCCGCTAAAGAGTTCGAACAATCACTAGGACATTTGTATAGCTTTGCAAGAACAGCGCAATCACTGGGGCTTGACGAGTACAGCCGGGTTGTGGGATTTGACGAGGTGCGTGCTGGGATCTCAGCCAAGCATCTCAGTCTGGATCAGGCAGATAGCGTGTTGCGAATCAAACGAATAAGAATCCTAGAAAGTGAACCTATCGCGTATGAGACTATTTGGATACCAAATAGTTTGAGTATTCAAATGACTAAAGAGGATTTTCAATCAGGCTCGATCTATGATCTATTCATCAAAAAGTGTTCCTTGATTGTTGATCAAGGAGAAGAACTAATCCGCCCAAAGCTACCCAGCAAGGAGATTTGCAGGGCACTCAACATCGCAAGGGAAATTGCGATTTTGGAAGTTGAAAGAACTGCACGTTCAGGCGAAACACCGGTTGAATTTAGGAGAAGTATTTTGCGAGGCGATAAGTACGTCTTGAGCGCGAAGTGGTAAATTGTTAGCCGTGAGGGGGGATTTAGTTTCTCGGGAACCATGAAAGGACGCTAACTTATCGTGACGCACCAGCTTAGCGAAAATGAAATATCAAGTGCGGTAAAGCAAATATCAAATGACGGTTGGGTTATTGTCGAAGATGCTATAGAGCCAGAGCTAATTGACACGATCGGGAAAGAGATTGAACGCTTAGAAAGGGAGCTAAGTATTGGCCAAGGAGATAATCTTTTTGAAGGTACCAAGACTACTAGGATTTACAACCTCCTCGTCCAGGGCGAGACGTTTCAGCAAATGCCATTGCACAATAACGTACTGCCAATAGTGGAGGGAGTACTTGGGCAAGGGCTGTTGATTTCTTCCTTGTCTTCAATTGCAATTGGAGCAGATGAGAGAGCTCAACCGATCCATTCTGACGATCAACTCATTCCAATACCTAAACCTCATCCACCAATAATTTGCAATACTATGTGGGCAATTACTGATTTTACCGAGGCTAATGGTGCAACTCGTTTGATCCCAGGAACCCATTTGAATGATCACTCTCCCAATCCGATGCAATCTTATGATTCGATTGCCGCAGAGATGAAGAGAGGAAGCGTTCTTTTCTGGGTAGGCAGTCTTTGGCATGGTGGGGGAGCGAATATAACCACTCAAAGAAGAATTGGAGTAGCTCTAAATTACTGCGCCGGATACATTCGCCAGCAGGAGAATCAGCAATTGGGCATTCCGTTGGAGATGATTGCGAAGTTCCCGAGAAAGCTCCAAGAACTAGTCGGATTAGGAATTTACAATGGACTTTTGGGCCATATAGACAAAAAGCATCCCCGTGATCACTTATTTGGTGACGGGACTCAGGCGGGTCTTATCTGGGACTATGCAAAGGTTACACCTACCTAGCGCTTGGCCATAATGGGTGCTCGATTGTTAGGGGACAGAAAGTTTGCCTACATTAGTTCAGTAAAGCTGACCTCACCAGTTCCTCGCAGCACATTTTTCAAGATTTTTCCTGACGGGTTACGTGGCAAATTTGTATAGGTTAGTTCGACAAAACTTGGGACTTTGAAACCAGCGAGTCCAGCTGCTACCCAATTTATTATGTCTTGTTCGTTTACAGTCGTATCTTGTTCTACTCGTACTATAGCTTTCACCTGCTCACCCAGGGTTGGGTGAGGCACACCAATTACGGCCGCTTCGATCACAGCTGGATGCTGTTCCAATCTGTTTTCAATTTCCACGCAGTAGATATTCTCTCCACCTCTAATAATCATGTCCTTGATTCTGTCTGTTATATACAAGAAACCATCTCTATCCAGATAGCCTAAGTCACCAGTTCTTAGCCAACCGTCAGGAGATAGGATTTCAGCGGTTTCGTCAGGCTTATTCCAGTAGCCGGGCATGATAATTGGGCCTCTGATGTATATTTCACCAACTCGAGACGGTGGCAGGGAGTCACCGTTTTCTCCGACAATTTTTATCTCCACTACGGGAAGAGCTCTACCGACTGACTCAGGGTGTAGTTCAATATCATCACCGGTATTGATTGTTACTGCAGAACTAGATTCGGTTAGTCCATATGCATTGCCAACACTTCTCACATTCGGAAAGGTTTCGTGAATTCGGCGCTGTAGCTCGGATCCCGATGGGGAACCGCCATAGGAAATTGACCTAACTGAGCTTAAGTCGTAATCAAATCGCTTTGGATCCTCCAGTACTCGCCATACCATAGTCGGCACCGCAGTCCATACTGAAACTTTCTCCCTCTCGATGAGTTCCATTGCTTTTTGCGGCTCAAATCTACCTGAGATTAGGACAAGTTTAAGTCCACCTGCCATTCCTATAACAAGACCTGAATGACATCCAGAAACGTGGAATAGAGGTGATGTAAGTAGCCCAACTGGCTTTCCATCTGATGGCATTAGTGATCTCTCTGGATTGATCATGGCAGATGCAACGACAATGTAAAGACTGTCTTGCAGATTGGCTATCATTGAGCGATGGGTAGATATTGCTCCCTTGGGCTTACCTGTTGTCCCAGACGTATAGAAAATAACCGCCGGATCATCTTCTTCAATTGAATTTATAATCGGATCTAAGTTAGAGCCGCAGTCAAGAAGTTCACCAAACGGATGAACTCTCGCGTTATTGAATGACGACGTGTCGTCAACGTCAGTCACAAAGACTGCCTCTAGATCATCTATAGAATCTAGTTGGTCGGCAACTCGGGCGAACCTAGGGGAGTCCACAACCAGAACCTTCGCCCCAGAATCAGAGAGGCCGTAGAGAATTTCGTCGGTATTCCACCAGCCATTAAGCCCGACTAAAATTGAACCCATATTGACAGCGCCCCAGAAGCTTTGGCACCACTGGGGATTGTTTGCTGACAGTACGGCAATGCGATCACCTTTTGTCACGCCATACTCTTTGCAAAGTGCCGCCCCTACAGCATTCGATTGGTTGACGAAACTTTCGAAACCGATTCTCTGATCGTCATATACAATGAATTCGTTGTCATCACCGCGCATCTTGGCAAGTTCGGCGATCTCCCTTAGGGATTTCATTCGGGTCTTGAAGACCTTTACGATATTGCCTAGGACTTCTTCCTCAATGACTTCGAAGCCGCCGCCTGGACCTGTCAGCGACGCAAAAACTTCTTTACTTGTGGGCAAAACTACCCCCTTCGGACCATCTCAATCAATATCAACTTGCTCGTGCATGGTCAGCACAGCACCAAACACCAAAGGCTAATGCCTTTCCCCAGAGGTAATACTACTCCAAAACTAGAGAGAAATACTATATTTAGAAAGATGAATCTTGAGGGGCTTTTGGAATAATCTCTATCGTCTTTCTAAGTCTGTCACTTTTCGCTATCGTTATATAGCAACGATGCAAAAGTATAACTTAGCAGCGTAAATATGGTGGCCGTAGCTCAGTAGGTTAGAGCGCCAGGTTGTGGCCCTGGAGGTCGGGGGTTCGAGTCCCCTCGGTCACCCTAATTGATGGTTTCAAGGGTAAGTGGCCGATGAGCATATTGGGCACCTCTTGAGAACCCGTCGAGGTAAATTGCAGCGTCGTTGGTCCTTGGGAAACGGTTGACCAGATCGCGAAAGCGTAGTGAGTGATTTGGTTCGATGAGGTGAGCTAACTCGTGGACTATTACTGATTCTAAAACCCACTTAGGAACTACTGATAAGCGTGATGAAATTCGAATATCTCTTGTTGCGATTGTACAAGAACCCCAGCGTGAATTCTGATTGGTAACCCATCTTATTGAATTTGCCGTTACCCCCTCTAGGTATTTTCGTGAAAGTACTTGGGCAAGGTCAGAAAGATACTGATCACCTTTGGCGGATAAGTCACTTCGTGCCATCACTTTGTTTACAAGCCACTCAACCATTGAGTCTTTTTCTTGTGCTTTTAGGTGGGCAGGTAGGTTGACGATTATCGTACCTCCTTCTAAATAGGCGCTTGCTGTCTTTTTCCTTCGAGAGCTTTGGCGAATTTCTATCTGAGGGCCAGGTTGGTTAGGATTGCTATTGGTCAGTTCGAGCTGGTGAACCCGCGTTCCTTTCTGAGTGCCAGCTTGGTTAGGATCGAGATTGGTAAGTTCCGGCTGGTGAACCTGATCGTCTTCGATGGGGAATGCGCCTTGTCTTTGTCCAAACGACAACTGGATATGAGCATTTCTCATCAAAAAGCCCCGAGCGGACGGTACCATGTACCATCAAGAATGCCTCGAGGGGACTGGTGGCTTAAAGCCGTCAGGACAATCGTGCTTTGGGGCATAGCACTGATATCTTGATTGATTGTCTCACCTATTTGGTAAAGTTGTCTCAACATGTCTAATCCTCGTTTCTTGCGCACATCTAGTGGAGTTAGCTCACTGGGTCTACACCTGGTGTGGTGGGCCAAGTATCGCAAAGGACTGCTCGGTGGGGTTGATCTCCTCCCGACGACTATAGAGGTCAGTTTGCGGCTCGATTTCGGTCAGAGAAGTCACCTAGACATCATAGTATTGGCCCAACTACCAAAGTAGCGATTATTATCTTACCAACTCGCGCCTCTAGCTCAACGGCAGAGCAACGGACTCTTAATCCGCAGGTTCTGGGTTCGAATCCCAGGGGGCGCACCGCTTAGCTGATTTGGATGTCTAGCCGACGATCTTGGCGACTGGATCTAGGGATGTACGAGTCGCCGTCTTACCGAACGTCTTAGAATTTGTGTTACACTTATTTGATGGCCACAATAACAATTCGGACTGACAAGGCGACGGAGGAGGCATTGCGGGAGCTAACCCAGGAAGGAGCAACCCGCTCGGATGTAATTCGCCAAGCACTTCTCCGGGCCGCAAGAGAGCAACGTCTGGCAAAGTTACGGGCAGAGGCGGAGGCAATTCGGAACGATCCTGGCGACCTCAAAGAGGTGGCCCGGGTACTGTCCGACATGGAGTCTCTGCGTGCGTGGTGATGTCTTCCGGATAAAGCCCCATAGACGCCAGGGCCACGAACAGCAAGGGGAGCGATACGCCGTGGTTGTGCAGTCTGATAATCTCCCACTCTCAACCGTTATCGTGATTCCGACGTCCACATCGTGTACTCCCACTTCTTTTCGCCCAACGGTGAGGATATGTGAGCGTGAAACCTACGCAATGGTCGAGCAGCTTGCTGCTGTCGATTGGGGCCGTCTTGGTGAGCCAGTGGAGAGGCTCACGTTCGCTGAGATGCAGGATATCGACCAAGCGCTCGATCTTGTTATCGGCCGAACTTGACCGTCGCGCAACTCCTCAACTTTTTTCTAAATCGAGTAAATCAATCGTTTCGAGATGATGATCTACCTTGACTGCATTATGTGGTGATCTGAGTTCTCTAAGTGATTTTAGGGATTTCGCTATGCTCAAATGTTTCAGATGTTTCAAATGTTGAACAAGGCGAGGTCGCAAGCCCCACCATTGAGGGCGGATTTACTTCGCCTAAAAGCAATCATGAGTTTACAAACTCACTATCTTGCGCATATATGAATCATCTTATAGAGATTATTTGTATAGGGATGCACCAGACTAAGCCGAGAGCTGGTTATACTAGAGCCGATTAGCAGATCTTGATTAGCCCACTGATGATAATTTATTTGGTCGGCGTGTATCAGTCCTATTTTATTTAAAACCAATAGTATCGTGATAAAAGGTATAAGAAAAGGCCATTATGTTTGAAGAAGATTGGCATGCGATCCCCGAAGAGACAACCGGGCAGATCGCCAAAGTAAAGGGACCGGCACTTGCAATTGCAGCCAAGTTGGAGAAGATTCAAGCGGCGGAGCAGATGCGCCTTCGCTCTTTACGTGCACAGCGAAATGAAACTGGTGCTGCACTTTCCAAAGGTAGGATCGATGCTTACCGCAGTGCTAGAAAATTGCTAGTCAGTTCGAGTGGAAGCGTTGAGGCCCTAAACGCCATTCCAGGCCTGCTCGTCCAGCTTGCAGAGGAGGCTCGCAGGCAAGCACGATTTTCCTTGTTCAAGAAGCGAATCGATCTACGCACGAAATCTGCAACTTATGCAAAATTGGCTCGTTTTGTAAGGCAAGAAGCCGCCGTGCTAGCTTCCCAAACCAAGAATTCTCCAAGCAGAACTTCGGCAAGCAAGACCTCCAGATCTCGCACAAGCCATCTGAGCAAGCAATCCTACCGATAACGCACTTCCAAACCTGGTATTTTTATTATTTGATCGGGAAAGGATATCTGGTTAGAAGAGCTATGAACGCAGAGAACTAGCGTCGAAATCTATTTCTTGATCGTCTAGCTCTATTACCGTAGCTGGATTGAGCTTCTTGTGAGATTCGGCAACTAGTCGTACCGCCGTTCCCCAGCAATCAAAAGCAACAACATGACGAGCAAAACTTAAGGGTCCTTCATCGACAGAAACTCCAACAACCCCATTGGCATGTTGTATGGCAGCGGCTCGTTGCAATTGCGAAAAAGCTTGTTCGCGTGCAGCATACAGTGCCGTTGTATAGGTTGTAAGTTCGACGTTCTGGGTCATTTGCTTTAGGGCAGTGACTTTGCGTCGTGGAGCTGATACGAAGCTGAATCCGAAGACTATTCCTGTTGGTTCCCAACCTGCTCGTTCAAGCAACACAAAATCTCTTGCGCTCAAATCCGATAGAAATGGGTCACGACTAGATCGGGAACTTCGAGAGGAACCTGTCTTATCATTTGATCTGGTCGATGCTTGCCTGATTGCAGTTCCAATGAGTTCGACTTTGACGTGGTGAGTGGATTGCTCGACATTAATTTCAATTCCAACTACTCCTTGACCATTAGCTTTTGTACAGTCTCGGTGTAGCTGCTTGGCTGCCTGTGAGAACGCATTATTTGCAGCTTCAGAAGCTAAGTTGATCACAGTTGGAGTTGGATCATATGAAGCTCCCCACCAAGTCCCTTGGGGTAAGGAGTAGAAAGAGGCACCAAAAACAAGGCCAGCTGGTTCCCAGCCTTGTGAGTGCAGTAGTAGTACTTCGTCAATGCTTAGATCTGAAGTTACGCTTGAGGACTCGGTTGAGGATTTGCCAAGGCAAGCGACTCCGGCTCGAAAACGATCAAAGATAGGTGAACTCGGGCCACTAGGTCCGCTAAGTTCGCTGCCACTAGGTCCGCTAAGTTCGCTGCCACTAGGTCCGCTAAGTTCGCTGCCACTAGGTCCGCTAAGTTCGCTGCCACTAAGTTCGCTGCCACTAAGTTCGCTGCCACTAAGTTCGCTGCCACTAGGTCCGCTAAGTTCGCTGCCACTAGGTCCGCTAAGTTCGCTGCCACTAAGTTCGCTGCCACTAAGTTCGCTGCCGGTAGGGTTGTCAGACATTCTCTAACCCCACAGCCCAACGACCGGGGTAGGCGGGTCCATTGTATCGAAGTTGGTAAATCGTCTCACTCTAGTGCCCTGAAGAGTGCAGGTGACTATATGGTTACCTGCCCCTCCTTCGTAGCCTTTTATAGTCATATCGGCGCCATGTAGACTATCGCCAGCTAGGGCCTTATTGGCTAAGGTCTCGGCTATCTGATAGGCAGCGCTATAAGCATCGCATAGTTGGCCAATTTCTTGGGTCTGATATCCACCCCCCATTTGTGAGACACTCGATCCTTGGGAGCTAGGAACTGAAGAGCGCATAGGATTGACTGGACTGCCTCCGCCCAAAAGACCTCCCAACCCTGGGCTATAGCCACCTTGACGCATTAGGCCAAAAGAGCCCATTCCCATCGAGCCGTATCCACCCATTGAACTGCCATAGCCATATCGTCCCTCGATCAATGCTTCTGTTATACAATATGCATACATGGCTACTTCGCCCAAGGTCGAAATTACTGAAACAGGCATATATCCGGCCTCGATGATCTTTACTAGACGTTGACCAGCAAGGAAGGTGTTGAATATCACTGGTACTTCCTTGATGCCCTTAGCTCTAACTGCAGTTCCGGTTATATGAAACTCGTGGATCGATGGGTCTATAAGATTTCGTACTGAACTAACTACTCCGATAACACCATGAGCCTTAGCGACCTGCGCTTCTTCGATCATCCGATCGTAAGCAAGGCGGAATCCGTCGCGCCACCCGCTCTCGTTGAAGGCCATCTCCGCGTTGTAACCATAAGTTCTATGCTCACTAGATACCCATCCGTGTGGACAGCTGTAATTTCTAAAGTATGTCGCATTGCGGGCACCTGAACTCCCTAACGAGTTTGCATAGCTCCAGTATCCGCTGGAGTACCAACTTGTCATTTGCATTGCGCAAAAGCCTTGGACGAATCCTACGGGTTCTAGTCCAAGCTCCAAACAAGCTCCATATTGGCTGATAGTTAGATCAGAAGAAAAAGTCTTGGACTCGAGGCGCGATTCGGAAATCGTGGGAACTAAGTCCTGTGGCGTCCCAGGGTTAGTCTGGCTGGGATCTGTGACAACGTGTAAATTAGGTGGCTCTGAGGTGCCTTGGGGAGTCATATTCTGAGACTTTCTTCGTCAACCGTCTAGGGAAATGATAGCGGTCGGTCGAGGAAGGTCGACCTCTTGGGTCTTGGTAATCGCAGTGCCAAGGGCAAGGAACTCAATAGTGTGGCTGCCCCATTGGTGACTCTTCTCTTCTAATCTAACGCCCACGATACCGGTTGCGGCCAGACTTTCAGCTTCGGCCTGCATTCTATTCATTGCAAGTTCACGAGCGTCATAGAGAGCCTCGGTGAAGTTAGGCAGTTCAGTATTTTGTCCGATTGAGCTTAGTGCTTGACCGATACCTCGGTGAGCGATATGGTAGACACAAGTTCCCATAACAAGACCTTGGGGCATGTGTCCAGTTTGAACTAATCGCCAGAAGTCTTGACCTGATAAGTCAGAAGTAAATGGCATACCCTTGCTATTTCTATAGGACTTGCCGTCCTCCGCTTTGACAGCTGTTCCAACTGCCATAAATTCGGCGGAGTCGTTCCCCCATTCATAATAGTTTACGTCTAATCGAACGCCAACAACTCCATCTGCACCTAGCTCGTCAGCTTCTTTCTCCATACGGGTCATTGCAAGCTCTCTAGCCGTATACATAGCTTCAGAAAGTTTGGTCAACTCTTGGCTTGTTCCCCATTTACGAGTTTGTATCCCTATATGATAGATGGAAGATCCCATAACGAAACCAACTGGATGAAAGCCTGTCTCTTTGACTAGGAGAAACTCATTTACTGACAGATCAGACGTAAAGAGTTGGTCCCTTAGAGCCTCTTGAATGCGACTACTGGCATCTATCGGGACACCATTCTCGTCTACCTTGGGTTTTGCCACTAAATTGTTCCTTTCATATCTTTCTTACTCGAGCTTTCCTAAGCGCTTCGTGCAGATCGCTATTGGCCGATCCGGAGCACTGTTCATAAGCGCTGTTCATACGCGTTCGTCAGGTCCACTGGCCTATGGATTTGTATCGCCAATGACGAAATGTTCTAGAGCGCTTCTTGTCGATTGGGACTGGCGGGCTTCGGCGGATAGTACTCCAAGTAGTCGATTTAGCCAACCCGTCATGTCGGTTTGCTCACTTTTGATACGAATACCTCCCGACGTGTGCCCAATAGTGCACCGAATAGTAGGACCATCGACTTGTGCTTCGAGAAGATCGTCGCCTAACTGAACCGAAACCTTTTTTATCTCGTTGGACTTCTTTAGAAATCCTCCAGCCCGCTCGACTTTGAGGCGATTACCCAGTGCTTCGGAAAGCTGTTCTACCAAAAGCTTGAGCAATACCTTTCCATCGCGCCAGA
>JAKAVM010000061.1 GCA_021827485.1 Actinomycetes bacterium | reverse complement strand
TACACGAGAGCTTTCCGAGGCCTTGAAACGTCGCTGTCTTTTCCTCTATATAGATTATCCGGACGTAACCAGAGAAAAAGAGATTATCTTGGCAAGAGTCCCAGGTATCTCTGAACGTCTAGCCGACCAGGTGGGACGTGTTGTTCGAACCCTTCGTTCACTTGAGCTCAAGAAGCATCCATCAGTTTCAGAGAGTCTGGATTGGGCTCGATCGCTAGTTATTACTGGAATTGAAACCGTAGATGAGAAGGTCGCTCAAGATTCATTGAATCTATTATTGAAATATCGAAGTGATATAGAAAAGGCGCAGAAAGAACTGGCCGTTACTCAAGAAATTTAGCTAATGCTTGACGTATTGGAGGGCTTTGTCTTAGAACTGCGTAAAGCAGGAATTCCGGTTTCAATGACAGAAAACGTAGATTGTGCAAATGCTCTAAGTATTATGGCGATCGACGATCGTTCTGCTTTCAAATACGCATTGGGTTCATGTTTGGTTAAGAATCATTCGCATTGGCAAGCATTTGAGACTGTGTTCGAGATTTACTTTTCCCGCACAGGTAGGAAGATTCAAGATGATGAACAAGACGGTTGGGACCAGTTTCTAGCGCAATTGCAGCAAGAACAAGAGGGTATTCAAGACGGCTATATGTCTGGACTTTCCGGGGGCTCGGGAGAGCCAATCTCCGACGAGGAATTTGCCCAACTACTATTCAAAGCTTTGCGCAGAGGTGATACCCAATTAGCCAATGCTCTTGCTCGCCTAGCAGTTTCTCGTTATGCAGGAATGGAGCCAGGGAGACCTGTAGGTGGTGTCTATTATCTATATCGTACTTTGAGAAATCTAAATCTAGATGCTGTCTTGGAGGGATTGGTGGCCGATGAGCTAAAGGATGTAGATGGAACGTCATCTGAGTTTCAAGCAAGACTTGTAACTGACGATTACAAAGCTCGAATAGATGCTCTCAGGAAGGAGATTGAAGCTGAGATACGCCGACGCCTAGTTGCTGATCGCGGGGCTGAGGCGCTTGCAAAATCCCTAAAGAAACCTCTGCCCGAAGAGATTGACTTTATGCATGCAAATCGAGAAGAGTTAGCCCAACTGAGAAGATCGATTCAGCCTTTGTCCCGCAAACTTGCTGTAAGGTTGGCAAGACGTCGACGCCACTTGCGGCGAGGGTCTCTAGATTTCCGTTCCACTATTCGTCACTCCATGTCCTATGGTGGCGTACCACTAGAGACCAAATATAAGAAACCACGTGCCCACAAACCCGAGATTGTAGTCTTGGCCGATATTTCTGGTTCGGTAGCATCTTTTGCACGCTTTACCTTGCAACTAGTTCATGCTCTTAACTCCCAGTTTTCAAAGATAAGGAGCTTTGTTTTTGTGGACGGGGTAGACGAGGTGACTCACCTTCTAGAAGATGCTCAAGATATAGGAGAAGCTATTCATCGGGTAAACACTGAAGCCAATGTAGTTTGGGTCGATGGCCATTCAGACTACGGGCATGTTTTTGAAGACTTTTATGAAAGGTGGGGCAAGCAGTTCACCAATAAAACCAGCGTGATTATTCTTGGAGACGCCCGCAATAACTATCATGCAACAAACTCCTGGGTGCTCAAAGAGTTGGAAAAACACGTTAAGCATATTTACTGGCTTAATCCAGAACCCATGGCATATTGGGACAGCGGGGATAGCGTAGTCGCCAGCTATGCGACCCACTGTGAGGGAGTTTTTGAGTGTAGAAACTTGCGTCAACTTGAAGTTTTCGTCGACAAGCTAGCGTAATTTCACGGTAGATATCAAGGATTATTTTGCTTCTCAACGAATCGAGTAAGTAAAGTTCGAGCTTGATTACGCGCTTCGCGCTAGCATAGTTTCACCATACTAAATACTAAGGAGATTGAAATGGGACTTTTGGACAAGATGAAAGATCAAGCCAGCCAGGCCTTGGAGAAGGCGACGCAAGCTACCGTTGCAGGTCAAGCAAAGCTGGATTCATTGGCAACTAAGCGCAAAATTGATTCGTTGTTGCGTGAGATAGGATTAGCGTTTTACAGAGATCGCATATCCGAACAACCTCTTAACCAAGCCGATATAGACAATTTAGTCTCCCAGATCTCCCAGATTGAGCAATCAAGTGGGGTCCAAGCTGGTCTTCATCAATACACAGAAGAAGAGTCGGACGACCAACAATCCTAGGAAAGGGTGCCCTAGTAGGATTGGTTCTTGCTACAAGCGCGGCGGTTTCAGACTGGATCTGTGTTTATAGAGAGAATCTTCGATTGGAGAGGATCTTCAAGCCGCTAGTAATAAGTCTCTTAATTGGTACTTTGTTGTTGTTAGACTCATCTCAAAGTGAGTCCAAATATCTTATCGTAGTGGGATTGTGTTTTGGGCTTTTAGGCGACATTTTCCTTATGGGGCCTAAAGTAAACTTTATTGGCGGCTTAGCTTCATTCCTCGTGGGACATGTGTTTTATATTTGGGCTTTTGCGCTAGAATTCAAGTCGATTGCTGCTTTCTTGGTTGGACTGGTTATTTCGGTAGTTGGGTTGGCAGCGGTTGGGCGTCCAATTGTACGAACAATCGTCAAGAGAGAGAAAAAACTCGTAGTACCGGTAATTGTTTACGAACTTGCCGTCTCATCTATGTTTGCAGTTGCACTTAGCACAAGGAGTCTTGCTAGCGGAATCGGATCATTTTTGTTTCTGATTTCAGATGGTATTTTAGGATACGACAGGTTTGTCAAAAAGCTTCACTACGGCAGACTAGTAATAATAGTTACTTACCACCTCGGCCAGCTTGGGATTGTGCTTTCAGCTTTCACTGTTAGATAGAATTAGCAAATGTCTCTATCGAGTATTCCCAAGCATATGAGTGCCCCCAGGTGGTTTCAAAATTCTTTGGCAGTTCCATATGAAGAGAATTTCGTTATAGTCGATGAGGCCTTGATCCATTACTTGGCTTGGGGACCTCCAGGCGCAAGAGGACTTGTCTTTGTGCATGGAGGCGGCGCTCATGCTCATTGGTGGACGCATATAGCTGCAGGTTTTGCCCATGATTATCGGGTGGTTGCTTTAGACTTGTCGGGGCATGGCGACAGTCAATATCGTTCAAGTTACAGCTTAGATGAATGGACTAGGGAGGTCATGGGTGTTGCAGCTCATGGCAGGATCAAAGGGGAACCGGTAGTTATAGGCCACTCGATGGGTGGATTTGTGTCAATTGTTACGGCAGCGACATTCAAAGAGCAAATTTCTGGTCTTATCATCTGTGATTCGCCAGTGAATGCTCCTGATCCAGAGATTGGTTCCTTCCAGCTCAGAGAGGCCTTTGGGAAGTTACGAACCTATCCATCTATTGAAGATGCAATTACACATTTTAGAACAGTCCCTGAACAAGAGAACTATCTTGATTATGTAATTGACCATGTAGCTCGCCAGTCATTGAGGGAGGTTGAGAACGGCTGGCAATGGAAGTTTGATAGAAGAATCTTTGAGCAGTTTGGGATTGGTTTGCGTAGTGCTGCTTTGCCGTACCTTTCGCAAGTGTCGTGTCGAGTGGCATTACTGCGTTCTGAATTTGGGCTGGTCACGCCCGATATTGGACATTCGATGTATGAAGAGATGGGAAGAGTGGCTGCTGTTATAGAGCTTCCCGAGGCTGGGCATCATGCGATGCTTGACCAACCACTTGTGCTTCTAACTGCAATTAGAACTCTATTGGAGGACTGGGATCACTCAGAGCCTAAATTTCCAATTACTAGGTCGCCCGTCCGCTCTGCTACCTAGCAACTTCTGTTCTTCTTATTCCTTTACGCAGCAAGTTAGCGACCTCGAAGGCCAAATCTAGTGATTGCTTAGCATTTAGTCTAGGGTCACATGCTGTTTCGTAGCGTAGATCCAGGTGGTCTTGAAGGACTTCCTCCGTACCTCCTAAGCATTCGGTCACATCAACTCCCGTAAGTTCTATGTGTATTCCCCCAGGCCAGCTACCTAGTTTACGATGTATCGAGAAAAAACTATCTACTTCAGAGATTATGTCGTCAAAGTGACGAGTTTTGCGCCCATTATCAGCTAGAAAAGTATTTCCATGCATTGGATCGCATACCCAAAGTACCGGGTGGCCGGAGTCTTGAGTGGTTTTCACCAACCTAGGCAGTACATCTGCAATCTTTGACGCACCCATTCTAGAAATCAATGTAAGCCTTCCCGGAGTTCGATCAGGATCTAACAACTCGCAGAGCGATAATAACTCATCAGAAGTTATATTAGGGCCAATTTTACATCCAATAGGATTCTTGATTCCGGATAAGAACTCAATATGTGCGCCATCTAGCTGACGAGTTCTCTCCCCACACCAAAGCATATGAGCCGAGCAATCGTAGTATTGATCAGTGAGTGAATCTTTGCGGGTCAATGCTTCTTCGTAGGGTAATATCAATGCTTCATGAGATGTGAAGAAATCAACTTCGTGCAATGATTCCTCAGTAGTAATATCAATTCCACATGCTCTCATAAATCTCAATGCACGATCTATCTCGTCGGCAATGGATTCATAACGTCTACCCTCTTTGGAAGAAGCCACAAAAAGCTGATTCCAAGTATGCACTTGTGCTAGATCTGCAAATCCACCCTTGGTAAATGCTCTTAGCAAGTTCAAAGTGGATGCTGACTGATTATAGGCAGTTATCATACGTGATGGATCGGGTTGACGAGCTTTTGCGGTTGGAGCTTCATCGTTTACGATAAAGCCTCGAAAAGCCTCAATCGTTGCTCCGTCAACTTCTTCTGTAGGAAGTGAGCGAGGCTTGGCGAATTGACCGGCAATTCGACCAATTTTCACTACCGGAACTCCCGAGGAATAAGTCAATACGACGGCCATCTGCAGTATAACTTTTAGCTTGTCCCTTATTGAATCTGCTGAGAAATCACTAAAAGACTCAGCGCAGTCTCCAGCTTGGAGTACGAAAGCTTTCCCCTGGCTTGCCGCTCCGAGTGCCTTGGTCAAGCTCCTTGCCTCACCAGCAAATACGAGAGGTGGCACAGCCGTGAGGTATTTGTGAACGCGCTCTAACTCAACCAGATCTGGCCAGATCGGCTGTTGGCTGGCATTTTTTGCTCGCCATGAGTCCGGAGTCCAAGGGTTAGATCCCACCAAAATACTTTGGCGTAATCAAGGTTGCTCTGTCCAATCTCACAGCTCTTTGCTAGGTTGTAGTATTTGTTATGCACGGATTTCGTTTTGCACTACAGGCATCACAGCTTCATGACCCCAAATCTTGGAGGGACCTAGCAAAAAAGGCTGAATCAGTTGGAATTTCCACTCTTTTTCTGCCCGATCACTTTGGTGAGCAATTGGCTCCTCTCGTAGCTTTGACAGTCGCCCAAGAGGTGACGACGACCTTGAAGGTAGGTACATTAGTATTAGGAAATGACTATCGGCACCCAGTAGTTGTTGCCCGGGAACTCGCGACGCTAGACATAATGTCTCAAGGACGACTTGAGGCGGGAATTGGCGCTGGCTGGATGAAGTCTGATTACGATCAGAGTGGAATTGTCTATGACGAGCCGAAAGTTCGAGTGGAGAGATTTCAAGAGTCTATTGAGGTAATGAAGATGATTTGGAGTGGAGAGGTTACAACGTTTGAGGGTAAGCACTATCAACTATCTCAAGCAACTGGGTCACCCAAACCTTATACTCAGCCGCACCCGACTCTGCTGATTGGTGGCGGTTCGCGCAGAGTACTTTCTATTGCGGCACGTGAGGCTCAAATAGTGGGAATAAATCCGAATTTAGCATCAGGGGTTATCGGGCCCGAAGTGATAGCGTCTTCATCAGCCCAAAATGTTGATAAGAGAATTGAATGGGTAAAACTAGCCGCAGGCGAACGCTTTGATGAAATTGAGTTACAAAGCTTGAGTTTCTTTGCGACGATTTCTGATAACGGGCGTGAAGTAAGACAGAATCTGTCTTCAGCGCTTGGTTTTAGTGAACAAGAAGTTGAAGAGTCTCCGTCCGCACTTATAGGTTCCAAAGCTGAAATCATTGAGAAACTTTACTCATCACGTGAACGATGGGGCTTTACCTATTGGGTAATTCACGAACCTGAATTAGATGATTTCCAACCAATTATCGCCGAGCTGGATGGTAAGTGATCAAATCAATAAGTTAGGGATAATTGGGGGAACTTTCGATCCCATTCACATTGGTCATCTCCACCTAGCGAGTGCCTTGAAAACGAAAATTGGCTTCGACAAAGTTCTCTTGGTTGTGGCAAATGACCCATGGATGAAGTCCAAACGCAATCTTACTAGCGCTAATCACCGATTTGAGATGGTCAAGATTGCTGTAAGTGGCCTAGTTGGGGTTGAAGCAAGTGATCTTGAAATAGCCAGGGGTGGGGTGACTTACAGTGCTGATACCCTTTACGAGCTAAGTAACAAGTTTCCTAATGCGGAATTGAACTTTATTATCGGATCTGATTTGGTTGAAGAGCTTGCCTTGTGGGACCGAGTTGAAGAGATCTTTGAGCTCGCTAAAGTTTTGGTTGTTACTAGGCCGCAGTCAGTCGAGAGTAACTCTATGAGCAATCCTGTTCCCAACTCCCTTGCATCGCGACTTGAGTATGTAGAGCTAGAGGCTATTGAAGTTTCTAGTACAAATGTACGCAACCGACTTGCAATGCAACTTTCAGTTCAAGGGTTAGTTCCAGCTAATGTTATAGACTATATTGCCAAACATCACCTCTACTCCGACAAATTCAAGTGACTGAAATCGAGCCGCAAACCGACGACTTTAGGCGTCGGGAGGAGGTCATTAAGATGCTAGAAATCAGCCACTCGATTATTCCCGAGGAAACCTGAGAGTTCATAAATTTCCACATGCCCAAAGACCACCAAAGTACACAAAACCCATTTTACAGCAATACTGGTCCTGTTATCCTACCCAAGGGAACTATCGGGTTACGATCCTGGCGTCGAGAACGGCTTCGGCGTCAACGCAGGAACAGACGAATAGCTGCACTTGGAATAATTATTATCGTAATTCTGGGAGCCATCTTGATCGGGATGGTTCAACCAGCCGGGGAGAAAATTCCAGGACACCATAGAAAGATATCTATTCCGAGTGTGAGAGGTCCCCTTCCGAGCATCTTGTCGATAGTTGATCAACAGAACAATGTTCAATCAATTATGGTTCTTGCACCGTATCAAAATTCTGTTGGTGGAAGTGTATTGATAATTCCTCCTAATTTGCTTACACAAGTTGTACCGGGAGGTCCTCAGGCAATATCTAACGCATTGGTCTCTACTCCCAAAGCACCAGGGTCGGAGAAGCTTATTGCAACGGTTGAGAACTTGCTTGGCGTTGAAGTTGGTTCAAGCATTACGATCGATTATTTAGACCTAGAATCACTTCTTCAAGGAGCGGGAACACTTCGGATAAATCTTCCCTATCAAATCTCTCCAAGCCAGGGCTCCAGTGGCGCCAGTTTTGGCCCCGGTGAAGTATCTATTGCTCCTTCCCAGATAGGTGATTTCATCTCAGATGTAAGTAGTGTTGGTGAGACAGAGCAGATGACCAGGATAGGTGAGTTTATTAACCAATGGATAAGTACATTCAAAGCAACTCCAATACGGGGAGCCGTTTCTTCTACTAGTCAGCCAGTGGCAACCTCAACTCCACCAAGCTCAACTTCGACCTCAATACCCCCAGGTTCAAGAACAACTTCGACCTCAACACCCCCAAGTTCAGCTTCAACGCTACCAAGTGTAGATTCCATTGCTTGGGCCTCTCAGCTTTTTAGCTATCTAAGAATGCTCTCCAGAGGTCTTCCAGCAATTGAAGTCTTACCGGTTAGTGAGATTGCAGCTGTTGCACCAGGGGCACCGAATGAATTCCAAATAAACCAATCTCGTTACGAGTCTTTAGTCTCAATGATCTTTCCAGCCCAAGCAAACCAATATATAGTTCGACCTAAAGTACAGTTATTGAATGGAACCGGAGCTTTAGGTGTAGACGAGCAGGCGATCTCTCGAATTGTTCCGTTAACCAAAGTAGTACTGTCTGGAAATGCTTGTAGTGCACTGACTAACGGGCAACAGCCTTGCTTTGGATATAAAACGACACAGATCATAACTTATGATTCGCTAGGCAGAGACTTTGCCAAGAAAGTCCAGCGTATGCTGGGATTTGGAACCATCCTCCGATCTAGCGATCGAGGGGGTATTGTAGATATGACGGTGATTATAGGAGCGGATTTCCACGTCAACGGCTAGCAGATACGGGGCCTCGACCGAGGCTTTAGAGGCGTCTGTAGCGCCTTCAACTACTCTTGTTGAGGAAATTAGCTTGGATGAAATAGCTATCTCCGTGGCTCAAGCTGCTTCTTCTAAAAAAGCGATCGACACCGTTCTCCTGCGCGTTGGTCCTCAAATTGGAATCACTGAATTCTTTCTTGTAACTTCAGGGACAAATAGTAGGCAAGTAAAGACAATAGCCGAGGAAATTGAGAAGAAGTTCAAGAATAGCTATGGGATTTCTCCAATGAGTGTTGAGGGTCTGGATGACGCTCGGTGGGTCCTACTTGATTTCGGCGATTTGGTAGCGCATGTTTTTATCGAAGAGGCAAGGACCTATTACGACATCGAGCGTCTTTGGTCTGACGCCGAGCGTATTGAAGTTCAATAATTAATTTTGTGCCCAAGTGCATTTGAGCACTGCACATCCAGAGCAATCTTTAGATTAGTAATTGGGACTCTATCCACTTCTTGCAAAGTCGTCATAAGTGCCTGCCATTTTCCGTTAATTTGAGCAGCTTGAGCGGCAATTGGTTGAGCAGCCTCTAAATTGCCAGTAGCTTGGTTATTTAGGTCTTGGCGCTCTGATAAGTTGGTTAGTTGTTGTGATTTATCGAAGTAGTTTAGGCCTTTGACTACTAACTTACACGAAGTTGCAGCTAATTGGTTGCCTTGAGAAGTCGATGAACAGCTCGATAAGATACCTCCCATCGCGATAAACATAATGGTTAAATAGCGAAAGTGACATTTGCGATTTAGCAGCTTTGACAAGAAATTTGCCTTACAATCTAGCGGCTCTAGTAAGCTCATCGAGTAATTGCGGAGTTGAAGCAGCGATTGGTGCTCTTCGAGTATTGTATTCAAGTTCGAAGAGATCCCTATCGTGAAGTTCGGATACATAGGCACCCGCTTCCAGGCAGAGCAAATATCCTCCTAGATAGTCCCAGGGAGCTAGAGAGCCTTTCGTACAGTCCAGATATCCATCTAGGACCCCTTCGGCAACGCTTGCCAAATCAAGTGCAGCCGCGCCAAGTGCTCGAAATTGGTTCCAGCCAAAGTGCGAAGAAGGATAACCGCTTACTCCTATAATTGATTGGGATAGTGCAGACTTGTTTGATGGCCTAAGACGCTCTGCTCCAAGGAATGCACCTTGGCCTCTAATGGTTTCGTACGACTTTCCGGTAGCTTGATTTACAACAAGTGCTACCCGAGGGCCCTCCTCGTCAACAATTGCGATACTTGTAGCCCACCAAGGAATCCGGCGTGAAGCATTTGTCGAGCCGTCCACAGGATCAAGCACCGCAACTAACCGCGAACTGTTGCTGGGTGGTTCTGTGCTGTCCGTTACCGACCCCGGGGGTGGTTCAGCTAGCGTCGAATTTTTGATCGAGGGTGCCGTAAGGCCGCTCCCTCGGGTTAGTCCTGACTCTTCGGAAAAAACATCAAGACCAGCTCCAAGTAAAACCTCCAGAGCCGCTTCATCGGCAACCAGATCGCAGCAGTATTGACCAGTCTTTTTGCCAGAAGGTCCCCAGTTGTCTAAGTGTTCGAGCTTTCTCTTGATGTTATCAGCGGCTTTTTTGATATATCTAAGCAACTCAAGATCACCGGGGAGAGCGTTGGCAAATTTTTCGGGGTGGTACGAACTTTCTATATCCACCTTCTAACTCTACTCAAAGTGCTAAATAGGAGTGGAATTATCTATAAAGGTGCCATGATCTTTGGGTAACTAGCAATTAAGCGCTAGCCTTATTTGTTGTGGCAGTGATAGACGTAGCTGGATATGTAGCAGACCTTAAGGATCATGCAGTAGACCATGGATTTCATGTCCATGACGAACGTCATTTTGTGGAAACCTACTCGTTGCGACAAGTGTGGGAAGTCGATCTCCATCCCGAAGAAGGTTGTGGAGGTCCTCTCGATTTACACTTAGCACTTGAAGTGGATCCTAGAGTCTTGCTCTCATTCGAAGATGTTGTAGCGGATCTTGCAGAAGACGCGGAACCACCAGATGCTTTTCACTTCCCATTAACCTTTAATTGGTCGCTACCGCCGCTTCCTGCTGGACCAGACTTACTTCGATTGGCGCTTGATCTTGCAGGGGTAGGTGGACTTGAGCTTCCCTTGGAAGTATCTGCAAGTGATTCATTTGTATCTGCTACCGATGCATCAGAACGGAGACTGACAATCGTAGCTCGTCAACAAGTGTCTTTAGCAAAGATTCTTATCGGCGAAGAGATGCTATGTGATACTTTTGAAAAAGCTCTTCAGGTTAGCCGCTACCTCTTAGGTTCGGCACCGAGTTGGTTGGGATGAACTTTACTAGTTGACTACCTCAATACTCTGGAGGTCTTGGCTCTCTCCACATTAACCAGACTTTTGGACCTCCTCCGGGTAGTTCCAATACCTCGGTTACCTCAAAACCATTGCGAGCGTAAAGCGGGACATTTCGTTCCTTGGAAGACTCAAGATAAGCAGGTATTCCTTGCTCATCACAGCTTGATAGAACTGACTTGAGTAGTTGTGTCCCGACTCCTTTGCCTTGTCTGGATGGATCGGTACCGAGGGTGGCCAAGTAGTAGTGAGGCTCTCGGGGGTGTTTAGCTTCCAAAGCTGATAGTACTTTGAAGTTTCTAATGGGATGTCCAATTACAAAAGGGATCATTGTTGTTAACTTGACGAGGTCCCTTACGCGTCGTCGGTGCCGTCCTGGAGGAGCCCATACTGCTACCCCGTCTAGGTCTTGGGTTGTCCAAACTTCATCAAGGGGAAGGTACATCAAACCAATTTCAATATTGAAAAACCTTTCAAGGGCCCGCAGACGCCTCTTGTCTGAAGGAAATAAGAATTCCGAGATTGGGTCATCATAGAAAGTCCGTGCAAGTAAGTTAGCTAGGACTTTAGTGTCTTGTGACAGCGCCTTACGTGTGATAATCACCACAAGACATATCCTTATGAGTAAACCGTCCCCTTACGCAAGGGGGTTGTGGCCACTCCGACTCAAGGTTTTGAGAAATTATTTATGCTCCTTAGCTAGGGCACCATGGATTGGAAGGTACGCCTTTGCAAGGATTGGGCATTGTTGGAAGATTCTTGGGTAATGGCTTCATCGTAACTGGTCCCCCCTTGGGGTTGGTTGGATATTTACTACCGGCTGGGCAGCTTCCAAAGCCCGTGTCACACAGAACTTGTGCTAAGAGCGAGCCACCCGTATGTGCACTTGTAGTCAAAGGTCCGCATTTGGATTCAATTTTCTCTAAATTAGCTGGTGAACTTCCATCTGGAGCTTTGTTGCCAACGAAACAGTTCTGTGGCTGACCCGGATCTAGGGTGATCCGGCCATAATCTGCGTTGGAAGGATTCCCGAAGAAGCCATTGTGAATAAAGGTATTATTCAACAAGAGGTCACCCTCTGGGTCATATACACATCCAAATCCGTTATGCTCAACGCCTCCACTGTTAGCACAAGTAACTCCTGGGAACGGAGTATCTCCGTCTGGAAATGGCACAAAAAGAACTCCCCATGCGCCATTGTTGGCAAAGGTATTATTCATGATCGTGTCATTTCGTCCTCCCGAAATTGTCATGCCTGTACCGGTTGGTCCAGCACTTGCATATCCCGGTGCTTGTGGTACATAGGGGTTGTTATTGTTATGAACGTAGTTGTCCATAAATACCCAACATGAACGAGTATGCGTAATTGGACTTATCTTATTTCCCGGGCAATCTCCATTTTGCGGCGGCGGCGGATCTCCAGCTATTTGGGTATTGGTATCAAAACCATCTTGGTTATTATCAAACTGTGAGTGTTCTACAACAACTGCTCCACCTGAGTTTGTTCCGGAATATCCTAGAGCGTTATATTCCATCCACGCATGGTCGACTGTAATGTCACAGACCTGCTGACATGCACCTATATACATTCTCCGATCATTGAAGTTACTTGCATAGATCTGCTTCCAGGAAGCTGGACCAGCTGATGTACTTGCAAAGATTCCATAAGTTGCATCTACAGACACAGGACCATAATAAGTGGAAGTTGCAGTTAGGTAACTACCCCAGTAGCCGTGCAAGCCGATTTTACCAGTTCCGGCACCACCGTCCCACCAAATTTCATATCCAGTTTGAGATCCCGAACCATTTAGGAAGTTACAGACCGTAAGGTTTTCAATCCAGGTGTTATTTGCCTTATAGACCGTAATTCCGTTACGACCATAGTTACCACCACTTGGATTTGCTGGTCCCAAATTCTGTAGTGCTGGATTGGAAGTACAAGGTTGCGAAGATCCGGGGTTAGTTCCATCGATTATTGTCGAATTCCGATTCATACCTCGCACGTGCAAATTCGGTGTTGTGATAACAATTCCTCCAAGCTCTCCATTGGCAATCTGAGACGCTGTTGGATTGGTGGTGTTGGCATTTTCGTGGTAATCACCGGGCGCAATAAGAATCCAGTCTCCGGGCTTTGCTGCATTAACTGCTGCCTGGATGGAAGTAAATTGTCCTTTGCGGCCGTGATAGGTACCAACTAGAAGTACTTTTCCTGAGCTATGTGAAGCAACAGTATTATTTTTTGTCGAAGAGCACCCCGCCACAATGACTGCTCCAACGAGAAGAACACCCAATAAGTTGAGCTTAGACTTGAGTAATCTACGCATAATTGTAAAATCCCTTTCCTGATTTGCGACCCCACAGTTCTGCGGCAACCATTCTCCGTAGAGTTGGAACTGCCGCATAGTTGGGATCTCGAAATTCTTCATAAAGTGCATCTAGTATTGCTAACGAGGTATCTAGGCCGACTAAATCCAATAGAGCAAATGGGCCCATAGGGAAACCACACCCGCCCTTCATAGCTTTGTCGATATCTTCCATGGATGCCACAGATGATTCGAGCATTCGTATTGCATTATTCAGGTATGGGAATAGCAATGCATTTACGATAAATCCAGCTTGGTCTTTCACTGTAACCGGCGTCTTTCCGCAACTGGTTGCAAACTCAGTTACGCTCTCAATGGTTGAGTCTAGGCAAGTAAGAGGTTTTACTACTTCGACTAAGTCCATAACGGGAGCTGGATTAAAGAAGTGGACACCACAAACCATTTCTGGTCGCCCAGTCGCCATTGCCATTTCTATCACTGGAAGCGTTGACGTATTCGTCGCAAGGATAGAACTGGGTTGACATACTCGGTCTAGTTCGATGAACAAGTGTTTTTTTGCTTCCAAGTCTTCAACTACAGATTCGATGACCAAATCACAGTCCGATAATTTTGATAGCTCTGAGGTTCCACTTAATCTAGACATGGTGTCATCACACTGGCTAGATTCGAGCCTGCCTTTATCGACCAGTTTCCGAAGTGACTTTTCAATTCCGGCAATCATTCCTTGAGCGGTTTGCTCAGAGCGGGAACGGACTACAACATCAAGTCCCGAGGAGGCGCACAGCTGTGCAATTCCTGAACCCATGATGCCAGAACCGACAATACCGACTTTTTTTATTGACATGAGCCAAAATGCTACTTACCAGTAACAATTTATGCACCTCTTAGGTAAATATTACTAGTAAAACGCAACAAATGATTGTGTCCAGCTTGTATCGCCAGAATGCTCTAAAAGCTTTATCTCGGGAAGTTTCCCCTAGTCAAAGAGCATTTTAATACTAGTAAGGACTTTTGCGACTAGCTTATTTCTCGAATGACTTTTTCATCGCTTTCCGGACTAGATTCATATATATGAACTCCCCATCTCACACAAATTCTATCTCTGGGGTACCGGCTAAAAATGCAATCGCGGGCGATCTACAGCCAAGCCAAGCCAAGCGTGTTTCCAACTCCCCACAAGACCATCCAGGTCCGCTAGTACTGGTTGGTGGAGGTGAGTTCCAGACCGGATGTGACTTTGATAGAGACTTAGCGAATCAGGCTGGTTCACAGCTACTACTAATTCCAACTGCTGCAGCTTATGAAAATCCTAGCCAAGTATTTGAGAATGCCTCATCCTGGTTTGCTTCATTTGGAGTTACGGTTCACTGTGCCAATATTTTTACAAGACATGATGCAGATGACAAAGAAATGTGCAAGCAAATTGCCGAATCAAGATTCATCTATATCTCAGGAGGGTCGGCTTTACATCTAAAGTCAGTTTTGAAGGGTTCCTTGGCATTTCAAGCATTGGAAGAAGCTTGGAGGTCAGGTGCCACCGTAATTGGTTCATCGGCTGGTGCTATGGTACTTACTGATCCAATGGTTGATCCAAGGGGAGGAGCCTTTACGCTTGGGTTGGGACTTGTCGAAGGAATGTCGGTTGTTCCTCATTATGAATCTTATTCAGATGAGAAAGCGCATCGTACTGTTGGAATAGCGCCTCAAGATTTGGCCCTAGTTGGCATTGACGCACAAACCGCAATAATCCGCCAGCCATCGGGTGGTTGGAGCAAGCTTGGAAGCGGGAGAGTTTTCGTTTACAGAAATCGAAAGTTAGCTGATCTAACGATTCTGCCTTGAATTATCAAACGCGCCGGAAAGCTCGACCCTTGAAGGGCCGAGTAGTTCACGATTCGGTTATGGTTACCTTGATCATCGAATGAAGTACTTTAGGGTCTCCGTTTGAATTCCCATCTGATTCTATCTTTTTCACAACATCTAGACCTTCCACCACTGAACCAAATAGTGAATAGTTGGGTGGCAAGCTTTCTCCGGAGGGTCCTGTAACGATAAAAAACTGACTTCCGTTTGTGTTGGGTCCAGCATTGGCCATCGCTAGGGACCCAATGGGATATTGAGGATTTGCTCTTGGAGGCAGTTCATCATTGAATCGATATCCTGGACCCCCAGTCCCAGTCCCAGTTGGATCACCACCCTGAACTACAAACCCAGGTATAACTCGATGGAAAACTACTCCGTCGTAGTAACCATCTCTCGACAGATTGACGAAATTGTTTACAGTTACCGGAGCCTTGTCAGCATAAAGCTCTACTGATATTGCGCCACAATCAGTTTCAAGATCGGCTCGATAGTTCTTGGTAGAATCTATTGACATGGGAGGACCTTGAGACATTGTTGTGTTCCTATTCTTTTTGAGAAATCCCAACGCTAGCCTGCGGCGGTCGAGCTGGGGCTAGCTGGCAAGGATGGTTTTACTGGTGTTAGGGGTGTCGGTGTTGGAGACTTCGAAGTGGAGCCTTTAGTGGTCGAATTTGAAGTTGAGGTTTTGGGATTTATGGCTTTGGAAGTCGATGAAGTTGCGCTTTTAGTTGTTGAGGCGGGATTTGGAGTCCCACTCGCTGAAGCGCTAATCGAAATACTCAAGATTCGGTGACGCACTGTCGGAGTAGCGCCATTATTGGCCGAAGATCCATCCTGGTTAATAGCATCTACTATATTTTGTCCAGCGATAACTTGACCAAAGAGCGAGTAACCGTGATTATTTGGTCCAGGTGGTACAGTATATGGCGCTGCGAGAATAAAGAACTGACTTCCATTGGTATTAGGACCTGAGTTTGCCATAGCAACCTCGCCTGTTTTATAAACTAAACCTGGAGGGATATTCTCGTCGTTGAACTTATATCCGGGACCACCGTTGCCTTTGCCTGTGGGATCGCCTGTTTGATCCATGAAACCAGGGATGACTCGCCAGAAAGAGTCACAGTTATAAAATTGGCTCGCCGCAAGATATAGGAAGTTATTTACCGTGACCGGAGCTGCCTTAGCGTCCAAAGCAATTTTGATTGTTCCAGCGTCGGTCTTGATTGTTGCGATATAGGTTTCAGACGTATTGACTGTCATCGGAGGAGGGGCTTTGTAAGTTTTTTTAGAAACTGGAGCAGTTGGATTTGAGGGGCAGCCTGCAGCCGCGTCAATCTTGTCGACGGCCAATTGTCGATATTGAACCGTACCTTTGGCTGGGCCAGGGGCCTTCTTTGAGGAACCTAGGTTTGTGGCGAGAAAAACAATTCCGGCTATGACCACAATGATGGCAAGGCCATACTGTCCTTTTTTGAAGAGTTTACGGCGTCTTTCTGCTCGCTTCTCCCTTTCAACCTTCAGTTGTCTATTGGCGCGTTGGCGCTCCCTTTTTTCGCTGGGCACGGCCTAAAAATTAGCCGACATCACTAGGCGATGTGAAGGCAGAGCCAGTAAAAAGTGAAATACCTTGTAACTGGGCTTGTTTTAAGGAAATTCCAGTCGTGGAGTAGGCCAGATTCCACTAACCACAGTTCTCAGAAAACTTAGGAGTAGGCCAGATTCCACTAACCACAGTTTTTAGAAAACCTTATCGTGGGTTAGCTTATCAAGTCTTAGACAGCTCAAAGCGCTGGGAGTAACCTTACATGAATGTCTCTTATAGTCCAAAAGTTTGGCGGTACCTCGGTAGCCGACTCTGATCGAATACGCCAAGTTGCGGAACATATTGCTCGAACCAAACGTCATGGAAACCAAGTTGTCGTAGTGGTTTCTGCAATGGGCAAGTCAACTGACGATCTGATTCGTCTTGCCGACCAAGTTAGTAAGACCCAACCGGGTCGGGAGATGGACATGCTGCTGACCTCTGGCGAACGCATATCAATGGCATTACTATGTATGGCCCTGGCTGACTTGGGCCTTGCTTGTGCTTCTTTTACTGGAAGCCAAGCTGGGATTATTACCAATACTGATCATACAAGAGCAAAGATAATAGAAGTAAAAGGTGACAGGCTGAGAGAAGCTCTTAGCGCAAATGCAGTTCCTGTAGTTGCCGGATTTCAAGGCGTATCTACTTCCAAAGACGTAACTACTTTAGGTCGAGGTGGATCTGATACGACTGCGGTAGCTCTTGCGGCTGCACTCGGAGCTGATTGCTGCGAGATTTATACCGATGTATCTGGGGTATTCAATGCGGATCCCCGGTTGGTTCCTTCGGCTAAGAAGCTCGATAAAGTATCATTCGAGGAGATGTTAGAGATAGCTGCAACCGGTGGTAGGGTATTGGCTCTTAGGTCAGTTGAGTATGCGAGAAATCACCGAGTAGACTTGCATGTCAGGTCCTCATTTACTTGGGAACCAGGAACTTGGGTAGTTAGAGAGGATTCCAAAGTGGAACAAGCAATAGTGTCAGCAGTAACTCACGACACCTCACAGGCAAAAATTACAGTTTCCCGCGTGCCAGATAAACCTGGAATTGCTGCTCGTCTATTCAGAGGATTAGCTGATCGTTCAATAAATGTTGACATGATTGAGCAAAATACCTCCGTGTCAGGCCATACGGACATCTCTTTTACTGTCCCCAAAGGAGATTTTCCCTTAGCATTTCAAGTAGCCAATGAACTTTCTGGCGAGATTGAAGCAAGTGATGTCGTAGCTGACGAGGCAATTGGTATGGTCTCGTTGGTTGGAGCTGGCATGAAAACTCATCCAGCCATTGCGGCTCAGATGTTTGAGACTTTAGCGAACGAGAAGATAAATATTGAGATGATATCAACCTCTTCAATTAGGATTTCCTGCGTTGTTGCCGAAAGCGATGTAGAACGAGCAGTACAATCATTGCACGCTTCATTTTCGCTTTCTGGATAGACGCCATCAACGGCTAGACTATTGTTTATGAACCTCGGTGTCTTTGGCGCAACCGGCCAAGTTGGTAGTGTTATGCGATCTATTCTCCTAGAGCGCAAATTTCCTTTTGATAATGTGCGCTTTTTTGCTTCGGCGCGCTCGGCCGGAACCCAGATCATTTTTGGCTCTCGCGAAGTTGTAGTCGAAGATATAGCCCAGGCGGACTTTTCCGGGATTGACATAGCACTTTTCTCGGCCGGGGCTGGCGTGTCGCGTCAGTATGCTCCCAAAGTTGCCGATGCTGGCGCAATAGTCATAGATAACTCTTCTGCATGGAGAATGGATAATGAAGTTCCGTTGGTGGTTGCCGGAGTTAATGATCGCCATCTAAGTTCAATTCCCAAGGGAATTGTTTCAAATCCCAACTGCACAACCATGGTAGCTCTTATGGCGATAAAACCATTACATGACGTTGCGCGCCTTAGACGAGTAGTAGCATCTACTTATCAGGCAGTATCGGGTGCAGGAGTAGCAGGAGTCGATGAACTCATCCTACAAACTGAGAGGTTAGTAGGTAGTGCAAATAAGTTAGCCTTTGGAAGCACTCCAGTGGACAATGTCAAAGCTAGCAAGTTTGTTGAGCCAATCGCCTTCAGTGTAGTTCCGTATGCCGGAAACTTAGTTGATGATGAGACTGACGAAGAGAAGAAATTTCGCGATGAAAGCCGAAAAATTCTAGACCTAGCTGATCTTCTGGTGTCATGCACTTGTGTTCGAGTTCCGGTCGTAACTGGCCACAGTCTCTCTCTCAATTTAGAGTTTGAAATAGACATTAGCGTTGAAGAGGCAAAGCAAATTTTGGCTAAGGCTCCTGGTGTGTGCTTGGATCCGATTCCCACTCCGTTGAAAGCGGTCGGTACTGATCTTAGTTTTGTTGGGCGTATTCGCAAGGATGATTCGGTTGCCAACGGATTGGCGCTTTTTGTATCAGGCGACAACCTGCGTAAGGGCGCAGCTCTAAATGCGATACAAATAGCGGAGCTTCTACGGTAATTGTTTAAGCGTTGGCCTCCTTGAACCAGCGCTCGGTTTCATCAGTCTCGCCAACCTCTTGCGAGCGATCATAGTGCTGGTCGTTCATAGACCACCTCACCCTCATGAGCAGGCCAAGAAACCATCGTTCCATTGATATTTTTCTTGGCCTCAAATTCGCTCTAGTCAGATAGGAAAATGTTGCACGGAACCCATTTCCTCAAATCGGAAATACCATTAATACGTATCTAATTACACACGGGAGCCTTGGAGCAAATCCAAACTCGACTGGTTGGCGACAGACATGACTGGGATTTCCATAGCCTTGATGGACTTTATTGTACTATAGGCGGGTGGCTACATTTCTCCCTAATTACCAGTTGGGCCGGGCATGATGGAAATGGCCGGGGAAGACGGATCTGACGAACAAAGTACTTCATTAGATGACGAGGAGTTACTTGTCTTGCGCTGGAGCTTTTTTGAGACCATTTCACTAGTCGGACTTTGCGCACTTAGTCTTCGTGTTGTATCAGCCATGTGTATTGGCTTGTTTAATAACGTCGGTTTTAGTGGAGCAGTAAACGGGTCTCAGGCAATTGCCGCTAGGATCCAAGATTGTGCTGGATTCGGGGACGCAATCGGAAATCTGTTCCTAATTGGCTTACTAATTTTCCTTTGGTGGCGAGTCTCGTATTGGTCGGAGGAATACAGAGCATCTGCTGACCTACCAAATTGCGAAACACGAAATTTGGTCTCATTTGAGAGTATGAAGAGATTGGAATGGATGTGCGGCTGGGCAAGGGTGCTGTCGGTTCTCGATGTGGCTGCCACTGTGGCTTTGATTGTTGCATATGTCATAAACTTTCCGGATTACTTTTGGAGCGAAAGCGTCCGTACTCTCGGTTATGCGATCGCATATTCGGCCTTTTCTTTTTGCGGGCTAGCTGGCTCCTGGAGATTGTGTCGAGAGTGCCGTAACTTCTTTCTTGACGATTAGAAGTGAGTTCAAAATTAGTAAAAGAACTCCTCGCTCAGCTACCGAGCTTCATGTTCTTGATGACCAAAATCGAGCCGCAAGCCGACGACTTTAGTCGTGGGTCAAGGCTCGCTTGACGATGTCGTACCCCAGTTGTATAGTTGATTCTAACTGGTGGCGAGAACCAAGCCACCAACAAT
>JAKAVM010000016.1 GCA_021827485.1 Actinomycetes bacterium | reverse complement strand
AGAAAGCCCAGCCAACAAAGCCGTCATCGAACAACTCCGGACCAAGCAAATCTGCTAGCAAGTCTCCTGCGAAGAAATCGCCTGCCAGGAAAGCCCCTGCGAAGAAAGCCCCACCCAAGACTCAAAGCAAATAAGCTACAGGAGGGTGCTTGAAAGGGCGCAGAGCACTTCTCAAAGATGTCTTATGTGATCGTCGACTAGCTCCTGATCCTGAAAGTGCCCTAGCGCTTATCGATCAAGGAAAAGTTCTCGTGAATCGGTTCCTTTCGACCAATCCAAATAGACAAATATCTGATACAGATTCTATTTCTGTCGTATCTAATACTCTTGCGTCAGAGTATGTAAGTAGAGGTGGGCACAAACTAATTGGTGCGATCGAAGGCTTTGGCATCCAAGTCCAAGGGAAAGTATGTATCGACCTAGGATGTTCTACGGGGGGATTTAGCGATTGCCTGATACAATTGGGGGCTAGCCATATTTATGCAGTAGACGTTGGATATGGAATTTTTCATGAAAAGCTGCGTGAACTTTCTTGCGTGACTCTCCTGGAAAGAACCAACGCTAGAAACCTGGACGTTTCTCAATTGGCTTTAGGCAAGATTGACTTGGTTGTAGCCGATCTGTCCTTTATATCTCTGGAGAAAGTAGCGGCTAATATATGTGGAACGCTCCTAAAGCCTAAAGGAGAGTTCTTGTTATTAGTAAAACCCCAATTCGAAGCATCAAAGTCCGAATCCTCTCGAACCAGAGGAGTTATTAGCGACCCCCAAATCTGGACAAACTCCCTGGTCAAGGTGGCAAACGCATATTTGTCTCACCGAGGGGGCATCATTGGAATTATGCCTTCTCCCCTCAAAGGACCTAAAGGAAATTGCGAGTTTTTCATCTATGGAAATCTGCTCGAAGATAAGTCGGTTTCCGGGAACAGCTCTCTTGAAAAACTAATCGCCGCCGCAGTTGAACAAGCCCAGGAGATGAACTAGTGCGTGAACTAGTGCGTCCAGAAGTCGCCGCTGGCGTTAGACAAGCCCAGGAGGTGAAGTAGTGCGTTTTTTTGTATTGCTGCGATCCGATTCGCCCGAGGCAAATGCGTCAGCCAAGTCAATATTTCACTACCTGGAGAACCTAGATCATCAAGTCGAGATTTGTGAGCACTCTGGAGAGCCGCTAACTCAAGCTTCATGCTTAGAAATATCCAAGTCCGATTTATTAATCAGTCTAGGAGGCGATGGCACTATGCTACGGGCAGTTGAGACTGCCGTACTTTCGGATACCTTGGTGATGGGAGTCAACTTGGGTCATCTCGGTTATCTAACGCACGTGGAGCCAGAGACGGTTGAAAGTTCATTGGAGAGATTCATCCGTGGTGATTTTCAAATCGAGACCCGCACGATGTTATCTGTTGATCTGACCCCGGCCGATGGGCAACCTGTCAACTGCTTCCCTGCCGCTCTGAATGAAGCGGTGTTGGAGAGGTCTTTAGCCGGACACACCATTCGCTTTGAGGTTACGATTGCCGGTACTGCTTTCGCCAGCTTTGCAGCCGATGGAATTATCATTTCTACAGCCACAGGGTCTACAGGTTACAACATGTCGGCGAGAGGGCCGATCTTATCTCCACATCTAAATGCGTTGGTCGTAACTCCAATCTCTCCTCATATGTTGTTTGATCGACCATTGGTATTGAGTGAGCAAGAAGAAATTGAAATTTCACTTATTGGTACTCGCTCAGCAGAATTAGTTGTCGACGGAATCAGAATCGGGACTTTCGAGCCCGGGACAACTGTAACTTGTTCAACTGCAAAGACTCCCGCCCGTCTCGTGGTTTTTGAAAAACCTAGTTTTCATGCGATTCTCAAAGACAAGTTCCAACTTAAGGATCGATAAGAATTATGTTCGAGGGAGTTCACCTAACCAGCGCTGGAGTTGATTATTCCCAATGCTAAGAGAACTGCGCGTTACTAACCTTGGAGTTATCGAGGAAGTCGATATTGAGTTCGGTCCCGGAATGAATGTTCTCTCAGGTGAGACAGGGGCTGGTAAGACCTTGGTGGTTGAGGCTATTAAACTACTCACCGGTGGACGAGCTGATCTTACGAATATAAGACATGGAGCACAGTCTTTGCGAGTGGAAGGGCGCTTTGAGACTGTTCGTTCAGCTGAAAATGCACCCTTTTTGGAACTCTATGGCGGTAATGGGGGTGATGGTGCTGATGGCATTGACGGTAGTGAGGGCGCCAGGTTTGAGCGGCAGGCCAATGAATCGGGCAATGAATCGAGTATAGAAGAACTTATTTTATCTCGACAGATTCCCAAAATCGGACGATCAAGGGCTTGGATCAATGCGCAAATGGCAGCAACCAACCAGCTTAAAGAGCTTTCTTCCATATTGCTAGACATCCAAGGCCAGCACGAGCATATGTCCCTCTTGACAACTAGAGGTCAACGTGAAGCGCTGGACAGTTTCGCAAATATAGACTTGAGCAAAGTTGAGGAACTTAAGGCAGAGCTAACTCATATTCGCTCGCAACTCGATGCTCTGGGTGGAGACCCCGATGAGAGAATACGCGAAATTGACTTCCTCCAATACCAAATAGACGAGCTGAACCAATCAGCAATTTTTGACCCTAACGAAGAAGAGTCTCTTGAACTCGAAGAGGAGAATCTCTCACTTAGTGTGCAAAGACGCGAAGCGGTCACACAAGCCCTCATGGCAATCGGAGTAGTTGAAATGGATACGGCATTTGGTCCTGCAAGCTCAGCTACAGACTCTATCTCCAGCGCAATTACATTTCTGAGTGGACACAGCCCTTTTGAGGCTGCCGAGAACTTACTCATTCAAGTGTCGGATGAACTAAGTGAAGTAACTCGATTACTCCGAACAGCCATGGACAGAATAGTCGAAGATCCCCAGCGATTAGAAGAGGTCAGATCGAGGCGACAATTTCTTTTTGAATTGGCCCGTAAATACGGTGGCACTCTTGATGATGCTCGCAACTATTATAAGTCGGCAACTGAGCGTTTGGAGGAACTCAAATCTCATGCCAGCAAGGCAGATCATCTAAAAACAATCTTCGACGAGACAACTTCTAAGTTCGTCGAAGTATGCAACGTGGTGCAGGGAGAACGCAAGGGTGCCGCCCCTAAGTTGGCTATGGCAATCGAGAAACGTCTGGCTGATCTAGCTATGCCTAGAGCTAAACTAACTATCGAAGTAGGGGATGAAGGGGCTGGCGATGAGGTATCCTTTTCTTTCTCGGCAAACCCTGGCGAAGTTGCTTTACCTCTGTCAAAAGTGGCTTCTGGCGGTGAGCTGGCGCGAACTGCGCTGGCATGTCGACTGCTCTCTTGTGGAGGACCTGAAACTCTGATATTCGACGAGGTCGATGCAGGAGTAGGTGGAGAGGCCGCCACTTACGTTGGAAAGGCTCTCGCAGAGCTCTCAAAAAGCCATCAAGTAATAGTTGTGACACACCTAGCACAAGTGGCAGCGTTTGCCGATCATCACTTGACGGTCACAAAGCAAGAAACTAAGGCGCGAACGGTAACTCATGTTCACCAAGTCAGCAACGAGGACCGGGTTGTTGAGCTTTCGAGAATGATGTCAGGCCAGCCCGATTCGCTCACAGCTCGCAAACATGCAGCGGAGCTTTTGGATTCAGCTAAGAAGCTCAGGGCGGGTAAGGTAGGCAGGACGGGCAAGTTAGAAAAGGATCAATGCGGCGATTAATTCACAACAAATTACCAGTCCAAGCCTTGACGCTTAGCCGTCCTACTCTGGTAGACTAAAAGTATGACTACAACGAAGCGGAAAATTTCAGTTTCCTTAGACGAGGATTTAGTTGAGGAACTTGAAGCTGGCGGCGAAACCGTCTCGGCGCAAGTCAATGAAGCCATCCGTGCCGATTTGTCCCGTCGCCGTCGCTTTCGTCTTCTTGAACAAATGCTAGACGAACTCGAAGTTTCTCACGGACCCGCCAATGAGAAACTTGTTCAGAAATATATAGACCTTCTCGGATGAGTCCTGTCCTCGTGTTGGACGCCGAGGCTCTTTCTAGTATTGCTCGTCAACGGGGACCACGATTTCAGGAGGTCTACGCGGCAGTGGAAGCGGCCCGACGTTTACGTCGACATATTGTTACTCCAGCGGTTACACTTGCAGAACTTTACCGCGGTCCAGGGCATAATCAAATTGTGGATTCGTGTTTGAGCCGCGAAACTTGGGTCGACATCCGAGATACGGATCGAGCATTTGCAAGATTCGTTGGCGGAGTTCTGGCTGCAGCACGAGCGGATTCCTCAGAGATAGCCGATGCGCACGTAGTGGCTGCCGCCGTCCAAGCTGGCGGAGGCGTTATACTAACGGGTGATGCGATCGACTTGAAACGTCTATCCGCTCCATATTCAAATGTCCAAGTTGTACCAATCTGACCGTTCAGCAGGTGGGAGAGGTTGGTCACGTTGGTCGATTGAGCACAGTGCCAAAGCCAGCAGGTGGAAGCAACTTCTTCGCTCGATTCACCTCTTGGGCCCCAACTAGTGATACCCTCGAAAGTGTCACTCTGGTGCAAAGTTGGCTAAGCACATTTTCGTTACAGGAGGTGTAGCAAGTTCCTTGGGTAAGGGACTCACTGCTTCCTCCCTTGGCAGGCTTCTCAAATCTCGTGGCCTGCGGGTCACAATGTGTAAGCTTGATCCATACATCAACGTAGATCCTGGTACGATGAATCCATTTGAGCATGGCGAGGTTTTCGTAACTGAGGATGGTGGTGAGACCGACTTAGATATTGGTCACTACGAACGATTCATCGACGAGAGCCTTCTCAAGCACTCTAACGCTACTACTGGCTCTATTTACTCCTCGGTTATCTCAAAGGAACGCCGCGGAGATTATCTTGGCAAGACAGTTCAAGTCATTCCTCATGTTACTGACGAGATCAAAGAGAGGATCTTACTACAAGATGACGGACACGTTGATGTGGTCATAACTGAGGTTGGAGGGACCGTTGGAGATATCGAAAGCCTTCCTTTTCTCGAAGCTATCCGCCAGATGCGCAAAGAAGTTGGCCGCGACAATGTCTGTTATGTGCACCTTACTCTTGTTCCCCATATCGGGCCTGGCGGCGAACTCAAGACTAAGCCGACTCAACACTCGGTAACAGAGCTAAGAAGCCGCGGTATACAGCCCGATGTGATCGTTTGTCGCAGTGACCAACCCTTGGGACCCGACGTTAAGCGCAAGATATCAAATCTATGTGATGTACCGATCGAAGCTGTGATATCCGCATTGGATGCCCCGTCCATCTATCAAATTCCCCTAGCCCTTTACGAAGAAGGCATGGATGATTATATATGTGCAATTCTAGGCTTCGATACGGCAAAGTTTCCTGCGCAGCTCAACGCTTGGCGCCAATTAGTTGAGAGGGAGATGACTGCAGATCGCACCGTTCGAATTGGAATAATAGGCAAGTATGTGAATCTTACTGATGCATATATGTCAGTCGTCGAATCTCTTCATCATGCTGGCATTTATCACCATGCCAACATCGCAATTGAATGGGTACAAGCCGAAGAGGTGGATGCAGTGCGTAATCCGGATCAGCTCAAAGGCTTAGATGGAATAGTAATTCCGGGCGGATTTGGCAATCGCGGTGTTGAAGGTAAGATTGCTGCTGCAAAGTTTGCCAGAGAGAATTTTGTTCCTTGCCTTGGCCTTTGCCTTGGTCTTCAAACAATGATTATTGAATTTGCCAGATCGGTTGCCGGGCTCCAAGGGGCTAATTCGAGCGAGTTTGACGAGAATACGAGCTACCCAGTTATATATCTGATGCCGAGTCAGTATGACGTAACTGACAAAGGTGGAACTATGCGACTCGGATCGTATAAGGCTAATTTACTTGCTGATTCTCAAGTAGCAAAGGCATATGGAGAAACTATAGTTTCAGAGAGACACCGTCATCGCTACGAGGTAAATCCCGAGTATCGGCCAATCCTTGAAAAGGCAGGGCTGGTTTGCTCTGGAACATCTCCTGATGAGCGACTGGTAGAGTTCATTGAACTTCCTGGGCATCCATACTGGATTGCAACCCAGGCCCACCCGGAGTTCAAGAGTAGGCCTGACAAAGCCCATCCGCTTTTTGCAAGTTTCATTCAAGCAGCGCTAGATCGCTCGGAGGGCCGACGTCCTCACATCATCGATCCCGAAAACCTCGACTCGATACCTAATAAATAACTTATTGCATTGACTACTTTGCGAACCAAGTCCCCTAGCTTTACTGGCAGGGAGAAACCCAACGGTGCTTCGCAGTCCAAGGGTGCTTCGCAGTCCAAGGGTGCTTCGCAGTCCAAGGGTGCTTCGCAGTCCAAGGGTGCTTCGCAGTCCAAGGGTGCTTCAAGGCCCAAGGGTGCTTCAAGGCCCAAGCGACCGCCCGGGGAGACGCAAGCCGAAGATTACTCATTAGAAATCACAAGATCGCTAAGTAATGAATCTGAAGAGTTTCTAACCTATCTAACCGTTGAAAGAGCGCGGGCCACAAATACGATTACGTCTTATCGACGAGACCTTCTTTTTTTTGAGAACTTCTTGGCCTACCGGGAATGCAACCTCTTAGAAGTAGAGCCTGATTTAATATACGACTATGTGAAATTTCTACAAGCTTCAAGTCATTCTCGGGCAAGTGTGGCTCACGCAATGGCGGTCATAAGAGGACTTTATAGATTCCTGGCAACCGAGGAAATACTCGAGAAAAATCCTGCCTTAGATGTTGCATTCCCGGCAGCCCTCATGGGACTGCCCAAGGCCCTTAGCGAAGAAGAAGTTATGCAATTGCTTGAAGCTGCTTCAGGAACTAGCCCAACTTCAATCAGAGATCAAGCGATTCTTGAAATTCTCTATGGCTGTGGACTCAGAATCTCCGAGCTTATCTCTTTGTCGCTGTTAGATGTTGTAGAAATTGGCACAGCCGGGGGGGCGAGGGAGCCAGGGGCGGCGCAGGCGGCGCAGGCGGCGCAGGTGGCGCAGGCGGCGCAGGTGGCGCAGGCGGCGCAGGCGGCGCAGGCGGCGACCGCAAAGACAGGCATAGCAGGAGAAGCACTGACGCCTAGCTTTGATCAATCGGCACCCGATATCTCATTGCTAAAAGTTTTCGGCAAGGGATCCAAGGAGCGGATAGTTCCAATGGGTAGTTATGCTTGCAATGCTTTAGAGCGGTGGCTCTCATCGGAAGGCCGCCAGCATATGGTGCCAGACAAATGGAAACGTAAAGGTGATGCCGAAGCTGTATTTTTAAATTCGCGAGGAGGACGGTTGACACGTCAAGGTGCATGGCTAATAGTCAAAAAATATGGGGATCAAGTTGGCCTCGGAGACAAACTTAGTCCTCACGTTCTACGCCATTCGTGCGCAACGCACATGCTAGACCACGGAGCTGACATTCGGGTCGTACAAGAATTCCTTGGACATGCTTCAATAACTACAACTCAAGTTTATACCAAAGTTTCAACAACTCGGTTGCGAGCAGTCTACGATCAAGCACATCCAAGAAGTCGGATCAAAAAATGACTACCATTACCGCAATGCACTATGTTTCCTTGCTCAGCTTTCTCCATTTCAAATCGCACTCATCCGTGATTGATTACAGCAACTAAGCCAATCAAGGTTTCCACTCAGCCGACCAATCAATATGCACCAAATCACTCGGATCACCAATAACAGGTTCTGGATGTTCAGGCAACCTACTAAGTTTCGGTACCGAATCTACAGCTATGATTCTGAGTTTTCTCCCAGCGCGTTCAATCTCTATTGGGTTTCCAGCCCGCAGAACCTCGTCCAGAATCCGATAAATATCAGCTCGAAGGCGAGATACACTTAGTGACACGTACGTTTCATATCATATAATACGTACGTACCTAATCAACTTAGTCTCCCGCGGAAGACAGGTTTTCGCAATCCTGAACAGCCATCGCTTGACTCTCCCGCTGAAAGACAGGTTTTCGCAATCCTGAACAGCCATCGCTTGACTCTCCCGCTGAAAGACAAATTTCGAATGCCCCTAATGCCGAGGGTCCTCATCAGGCTGTGTTGCTTGGAACGCTTGGCCGACTCCAGACACTCAGTCCAACAAGTCGCGGATATCATCTGCCGTCAGCGCTCCGGACTCGAATTCTCCACCGTCCATGACATTTGCAAAAAGAGAAGCTTTTCTCGCTTTGAGGGCCATCACCTTCTCCTCGATTGTCTCTTTGGCCACCAAACGATAAACCATAACATTCTTAGTTTGACCAATACGGTGGACACGGTCCACTGCCTGGGCCTCTGTAGCTGGATTCCACCATGGGTCCAAGATGATGCAGTAGTCAGCCTCGGTCAAGTTTAGACCGAATCCACCAGCTTTGAGACTGATAAGGAAGACTGGTGCAACACCCTCTCGGAAGTCGGAGATTACGATTTCTCGCTTACGTGTCTTGCCATCAAGATAACAGTACTCAATCCCAGCCGATTCAATTCGTTGACGGGCTAGGTCCAAGAACCTTGTGAACTGGCTAAAGACCAATACTCTATGGCCGTCTGCAACAATATCTTCGAGCATCTCCATCATTGCATCTAGCTTGGTCGAAGGGACTCGTGCGTGCTTGGAATCCACCAGAGACATATCCAAACTCGCCTGGCGGAGCAGGGTAAGGGAGCGAAAAATCTCAAAACGATGCTTGTTCAAATCACCTATAAGCCCCAGTACCTTCTGACGCTCACGTTGGAGATATGTCTGGTATAGCTTCTTGTGTCTTGGAACGAGATCAAGTTCGAGAATCTGCTCTTGTTTCTCGGGAAGGTCTTCGGCAACTTCCTCTTTAGTGCGCCGTAGCATCAATGGTCTTACACGACGCCGTAGTTGCGCCAATCTCTCGGAATTAGTATTCTTCTCAATCGGAATACGATAGTACTCTGAAAATCGCTCAGGATTCGCATACAGCCCTGGTGCCGTGATGGAAAGCAACGACCAAAGCTCCATAAGATTGTTCTCTATAGGCGTACCAGTCATCGCCACTTTGAATGAAACCGGCAGCATCTTGGCGCGCTGGAAGCCTTGGGAATGTCGATTCTTGACGAACTGTGCCTCGTCAAGAAACAGCCCAGTCCATTCTATAGCTGCATAATCGTCGTATTCGAGGCGGAATAAACTATAGGAGGTGACAACTACGTCAGTGCCATTAGCCAACTCAGCAAGGGAGATCTCTCTGCGCTTAGCCGTCTCGCCAACTGCCACACAATTGAGACTGGGAGCAAACCTACGGCACTCAGAAACCCAATTACCCACCACGCTTGTGGGTGCTACAACTAGATAGGGAGCTTGTGTAAGAGTCGAGTCCTTGGGACTGGCTTGCTTAGTGGCTCTGGCTTGCTTAGTGGCTCTGGCTTGCTTAGTGGCTCTGGCCTGCTCCTTGGTGTGGCAAATCAAAGCCAGTGCTTGCAGTGTCTTGCCCAGCCCCATATCGTCAGCCAAAATGCCGCCCAGCCCTAATTCACAGAGGAATGCTAGCCAGTTGAATCCAGTCAGCTGGTATGGTCTGAGCTTGGCATTGAGAGCGTTGGGCACTGAATGCTCTGTCCGGTTATGGCTTTCACTAAGAGCACGAACTGACGCTTCCCACTTGCTGGCCTGGGCAGTAACGACACCCAGACGCATAAGTTCTTCCCATAGACTGGCCTGGAATCGGGACAGGCGAATACCATCGTGCGATACTTCTTGCAACGAGCGAGCTTCAGAGATTAGCTTTGCAAGTTCTCGAAGTTCATCTCGATCCAGAGAAAAGAAGGCCCCAGAGGGAAGGATCATATGAGACTGCTCTTCGGCAATTGCCACAAAAAGGTCAGCAAATATAACTTCCTCACCATCAACGCTGACATGCACCGAGAGGTCAAGCCAGTCGTTATCCTCAGATTCCTTGCCATCGAAACTAACGATTGGAGCCGAGAGAATCTCTCTGTAATCTGGTGCAATGCCAACTACATCGACCTTTACCCCAGGTTCTTCCAAGAGGATCGGAAGTAAATCGGTGATAAATCTCACTGCACTAATACCCTCGATAACAACTTGTTGAACAAGACGAGGTCCAAGCGAGGTAACTTCAATAAGCTCAGGTACAGATCCTACAATCGCGACAACCGACTTGATGATAACATCTTCAGCCGCCCTCTCGCGGCCAAAACTTGAGCCACTCCACAAATCAGCGTGCAACTCTCCTTTTGCACTAGAGCGTTCCCACGTCAATGAGACGCGATGATCGCCAAGATGACAAAGTGTGAGCAAGATAGTTGCTGGCGAAGGTTCGGGCAGTTCTACAGACCCGTCGCTCGATTCGGTGAATAGCATTCGTTGCAGGCTCGGATAAAATTCATCAAAAAACCTATCCGTGTGAACGGCAGGGACCTGGATAGATTCATGGCTCAGGAAGTCCTTAAGAGATCTGTCGAGTGGACAGTCGAGTGCGGCCAAGTGAATCTCTTGTACTGCAACAAGATGATCTGATCTTCGCCACCATGCTATCCCGTGGGCTGGCACACCAATCGCGAGACAAGAGCTTAGCGAAATCCGTCTAGAACCACTGTCGAGATAAGGTTCGAGGTTGAGATCAGAGCTGACACGCCGTACGTCAACTCCAACCGTTACTGGCTGTGAATATAGATTTACAGGCAGGGCACCTTTGTCGGCTGTCACCAAAGGCAGATGTACTTCGCTGGCTTCCTCAAGCAGGTTCCATATACGCCTACTATTTATCGTCTCTAGCCATATTACTTCGTCCCGATAGCCGTAACCGAAGTTATGATCCCCTAGATAGCTCAAGGCCAGTAGCTCTTTCATCAAGTAAATTTGCTCTTTGGTCCGCGAACTTGCTTGCGGACGATATAAGAGACTGTCAAGCCTCGACCAGGAAATCCCTTGCCTGATCCAGTTGCCGGTATGACTACGTGTGACAGGGCGAACCGAGATCCGTGCAGTTTGCTCCCCTTTGCCTATGGTCGAATGAGAATTATGAAAAACCACCTCAAACTGCAGCCCAACCGCGTTGACAACTGGGTCTGGCCTATCTGAACCCCATTGCTGCCCGGGTAGCCTTGTATCACTCGTGCTTACCAATCCCCTAAGAGAAGCTTCCCAAGTCATTGGTTGTCCATCAGCGGCTTTTGTACTCAGATCCGATCCATGACTATCATCCACAAAAAGCGATAGCCCAGCGCGACTTGAAGGCGGCCCGTCGCGACTTGAAGGCGGCCGGAGGCGACCTGAAGCCAGCCCGTCGGCCACGCTAGCGATTGTCAGCAGCAAAGCCACAGCGTGCTTGCAGTTCACGGCTACCGGACAGGTGCATTCCCCGGCGAACGACTTGAGTTCTCCCAATGGAGAACGGTCTATAGTCACCACGACATAGTATGGTTCGCGGCGCGTACCTCTCACATAACTGGCGGCTCGATCACCATCCTCATCTAAGACCAACTGCTCCACCCTACCCTGGCTAGCATATATCAGTCCCCGCTCAAGAGTTGTCTGCCCTACTATCTTCAACAAGGTCTTTATATCATCTACTCTTATCACGATATATATCCTTCTTTGCCTTTGGGACCGCCCCTATCTCGTGAGGTCATATCTTGGTGTATGGTACACATGTTCAATTTAGTAGAAAGCTCCCGCTGTGGCGCTTGGAACTTTTTCACCATATTGTTCCGCCATGTTTGGAGCACCTCCAAACCCCATAATATTGCTGCTCGAATCAACTAACCAATAAGCCCCTTGATATGGGCTTGGAACAATCGATACCGGAGATGAAGCGGTTGTGATCTGGTCAGAGAGTGCCGCAACTTGAGCCTCACCAAGACCATATATTTGTCCGGAAGAAGAAACTAACCAGTAGCCGTTGCCGTCTGGCGTTGATGCTATCGATGTTACCAATCCATTTACCTTCCCGGGAATAGAACCTAACCCGCCTGCATCACCGAAAGAGTAAACCGCCCCGTCAGAAGTAGCTAGCCAGTAGCCTTGCCCGTCAGGTGTTGACGCAATAGCGACAATTGGGCCAGCACTATAATGACCCGCCTGTGCTCCAAAAAAACCTGCATCACCGAAAGAGTAAACCCCTCCCTCGGAAGAAGCTAGCCAGTAGCCTTGTCCGTTAGGTGTTGACGCAATAGCGACAATAGTACCCGATAGTGAAAGGTTAGCGCCTGATCCGTAGAATCGCGCATCGCCAAAAGCAAACACGCCGCCATCAGACCCCACCATCCAGTAGCCGCCATGATCGGGTGTGCTTGCAATTGCGACAATCGGTTTATTGAGCGTTATTGAGGTGAGATCACCAAGGAATGGTGCTTTGCCATATCGATATAGGATACCTTGTGAATCTGTTACCCAGAGTCCTGTGCCTTGTTGGGAGTAATAGCCTGAGATTGTCGCTTCAAGCGTATCTGCAATGACTTGATAGCCCGCGTTATTCGCGTGAATATTTGTCTGACTACACATCCAAGTCCATTGACAGATATTATAGACATCTAGTGGGACCTTTCTGTTGTTGTAAGTCCTATATTGCGAGGTAACATTCGAAAAGAATGCGCTAGCGACGTCAACAAGCGCTATATTTTCCGATCCATAAATGTTATCTATTGTGCCATTTAGAATCGCCAACAGGAATAAGGACACGCTCGCATACTGCTGGCCCTTACTACCCGCAAGCCAAAGGCTTAGAAAGGGATCATAGTAGTTCAGGCCGAAAATTGGAACGTTAGCACCTAGCGCGTTGCGAAGATTTGTTACTATCGTCTCAAGATTGTTCTTTACAGCTGTCACACCTGCTTGGGCGCAAGTGACGCTGGGTCCTGCTGGCGTAAGGCAATTATCTACATCATTTGCCCCTATATCAATTGAAACGAACGCAATTTCGCCAACATGAGCAGCTATAAAAGCATCTGCTTGAGATAGTTGATTGCCATCAGTAAAATTACATTTTCCACCGTTTATAAAAGTAGTAGTTGTCTCGCCAGAACAACCCAGATTTTCAAGCTCTAACCCAGGGTATATTTTGCTCTCAGCGGCAAAAGTATCTTGGACATATCCATTGCCTGAGTTCAGTCCTGGTTGGTATCCATAGGCAAGCGAGTCACCGAGTGCAAGATAGTAGAGCGGAGATGACCCACTAGAACTGCTACTTATTATCCGGCCAGCCTCCCGACTGACACTCTCGTTATATTGGTGATTTGGCTGGTTCGCAAATACGGGCGAAGGGCTCAGACCCACAGTTACCAACGTCAGCAAAATAGAAATAGCTATCTTTACCAAACTTTTCACAAGCAACCCTTCCAGACCAGGTCGAATGCCATTTTGTCGCTCCTCTTGCCACCCAATTTCTCAAGAACCAGCCCATGGCACGCCAAGGCAAAATCCCAGGGAAATTGGTTCTTTGTATTTTGGTTACAAACTTACTTTCTCGCGAGCGAAAAAAGAATCTGAGGGGTAACATTGTTTCATGCAGTCAGACACGTCTACCGAAGAGCTTAGCTCCAACTATCGCTCCCAACTTGAAGAAGAGAAGGGACAGCTTCTTGGCAAACTCGATGAAATTGGTTTTAGTACAACCGGAAGTGTTTCATCAAACGGTTTGGACTATGACCATAATTTTGCTGACTCAAGTCAAGTAACAGCCGAGCGGGGAGAAGCTGAAGCCCTTGCTACTCAGCTACGAGAAACTTTAGATGAAGTCGAGCGTGCCTTGGAGAAACTAACTTTAGGTACCTACGGAACTTGCGAAATTTGTTCCGCAACCATCAACCCGGCTCGACTAGATGCCATACCCACCGCAAGAACCTGCATCGCCTGCGCATCAAAAAATCATTAGTACCTAGCGTATAGTACTTTTGGCGGATTCGCGCGATTCAGACGCATCAAATAGTTTCGACATCACCAAGTATGGTCGAGAGCATTTAGTTCCTATTATAGTCGTCCTAGCAATAGTTCTAGTGACGATCTATTCTCTCGTAACCCGACATACTATTCATCTCTACCAAGTAATCATGTTTGCCGTACTTATCCCCTCGATTATTCTTCATGAGATTTCACACGGACTTATGGCATTCATCTTTGGAGATGATACGGCAAAAAGGGCTGGTCGGCTTACTCTAAATCCCCTCAAGCACATCGACCCCATCGGGTCCATAGTCTTACCTATAATCTTGACTATTTCAGGAGCTGGATATTTTGGCTGGGCAAAACCAGTTCCGGTCAATATTTCCAAACTTAGAAGGCCCCGCAACCAGTCGGTTCTGGTAGGACTCATAGGACCCTTCACTAATATTGTAATTGCATCGGTCATGGCCGTACTCTTCTGGGTATATGCTTCTCCCCTGCTAATCGCCCAAATGAAATTTGCACAAGGAAATATGCTTCCTGCCTCAATCTTTCTCCAATTCGTTTACTTGGCGGGTTTTGTAAACGTAGCTCTCGCAATTTTTAACCTCATCCCAATCCCTCCACTTGATGGCTCTGCAATTGTCGAGCGCTTACTTCCAGCTAAATGGTTGCCGCAATACTATCGAATCCGATCATTTATGATTGTTGCAGTACTCGTCATGGCAGTAGCTGGCCGGTCAATACTTGGAAGAATATTTCTAGATGGGTTAAAACTTTGGATAGGATTTATACCTAACAAGTGACCGCCATCTGAGATCATAGTATCAAGTGTTACCTCTTGGGGACTGCTGATAAGCCCCGTTCAATTTCGAGGACTACTGAACTTGCCAGGTGGCAGAGCCTGACCGGAGCAAGGCATTTAGATCGCCCGCCCCCTTTGAGTTAGTGGCTTGATCGATCTGATCGCGCATCTGAGATCCGTACTCCGGATGGTCAACATCCCTGAAAACTCCAATAGGTGTCGGGGTATGTGGTCCAGTGGACAGCTTTGACAAGGAAAAAGCTAACGATGGATTAGGGTTGTGCTCATCGTGGATAATAATCTCGGAAGGATCGGTATCGGACGTAGGAACAATCTTGAGTCCACCATTACCATCTGAAACTACAGCTTTGTCAAGATCATTCCCAAACATAATAGGCTTGCCGTGCTCAAGTGGGATCAACATATCGGTTCGAACATCTTTGGCGAGGATATCTTCAAATGCTCCGTCGTTGAAGACATTACAGTTTTGATAGACCTCTACAAATGACGCACCAACGTGCTCATGGGCTCGACGAAAAGTCTCCATCATGTGCTTGCGGTCCATATCGTGAGTCCTGGCGACAAAGGTAGCTTCGGCACCCAAAGCCAGGCTCATCGGGTTGAAGGGAGTCTCAAGCGATCCAAACGGAGTTGACTTTGTGACTTTACCAGCTTCTGAAGTCGGAGAGTACTGACCTTTTGTAAGTCCATATATTTGGTTGTTGAACAATAAAATATTCAAATTTACATTACGCCGTAGTACATGGATTAGATGATTACCGCCGATCGATAGCGCATCGCCATCGCCACTGATTACCCACACACTGAGGTCAGGTCTTGAAAGGGCTAGCCCACTTGCAATTGCGGGGGCCCTTCCGTGAATTGAGTGCATGCCATAAGTATTCATATAGTATGGGAACCTTGCCGCACATCCAATACCGGAAATAAAAACTACATTCTCTCGTCTAACGCCTAGCTCAGGCATCAGCATTTGAACAGCGGCCAAAATCGAGTAGTCTCCGCAGCCTGGACACCAACGCACTTCTTGATCGCTAGTCCAATCTTTGCGGGTTGTAGTTGGTATCAAAGTATCTGTCATCGTAGCTCCAGTATTTTAGTGAATAAATTCATAACTAGTCGCTAAATACGACCTGTTCAATTGCTTCTTCCAGTTCGGCCACTTTGAAGGGCTGGGCCTGGATCTTATTTACATCTATGGTCTTGATCGAATATTGCGCCCTTAGCACTTTGGAGAGCTGCCCGGTATTTAGCTCGGGAACGATAATATTTTCATACCGACTAATAATCGTACCAAGATCTGATGGTAGTGGATTCATATGGGTTAAGTGAACGTAGGCTACAGCCCCTTTACGCGCTCTAATCCTTCGAACCGCCCCGGTTATCGCTCCATAGGTAGAACCCCATCCTATTATTAACACTTTAGCCGAATCAGGATCATCGACTTCTAAGGGGCTGAGTTCATTTGCGATTCCCGCAACTTTTGCGGCCCGTAACTTGATCATGTGCTCGTGATTTTCCGGATCATAGGAGACGTTACCAGTCACATCAGCTTTTTCTAGGCCTCCAATACGATGTTCTAGTCCAGCAATCCCAGGTGGTGCCCAGGGACGGGCCAATGTCTCGGGATCGCGCAAATAAGGAAGAAATACTGGTGAACCAGTCGAATCGCTCCCATTGGGCAAGATCGCGAAATTAGGATCAATCTTCTCTAGCTTGTCACAGTCTGGCAATCTCCACGGTTCGGCTCCGTTGGCAAGGTAACCATCGGCTAGCAAAATAACCGGCGTCCTGTACTTGATGGCAAGCCGAGCGGCCTCAATTGCAGCAAAGAAACAATCCGAAGGGGTCTTGGCTGCCACGATTGGAAGTGGTGACTCGCCATGTCGTCCATACAGTGCCATCAGTAGATCAGACTGCTCACTCTTGGTTGGAAGCCCTGTCGAAGGCCCCCCTCGTTGAACATCTACTATTACTAAGGGCAATTCAAGCTGCAATGCCAGCCCCACTGTCTCGGCTTTCAAATCCATACCGGGTCCAGATGTCGTTGTCACGCCTAACATCCCACCAAAAGAGGCCCCAAGAGCAGCTCCTACGCCTGCTATTTCATCTTCTGCCTGCAAAGTTCTAACACCAAAGTTCTTATGCTTGGAAAGCTCGTGGAGTATGTCTGAGGCAGGTGTGATCGGGTAAGACCCTAAAAATATATCTAATCCAGATAATCTCCCAGCAGCAATTAAGCCCCATGCAAGAGCCGTATTCCCTGTAACATTGATATAGGTCCCAGGCTCTAGTGGGGCCGGATTGACTTTGTAAGCATGCCCAAAAATCTCCGTCGTCTCGCCAAAATTGACACCTGCCTTGAATGCTAGAGTATTGACTTGGGCAAGCTCAGGCTTTGCGGAGAACCTCTTTTCGATCCAACTAAGTGTTGGTTCGATCGGACGAGAATACATCCATGAGACTATTCCAAGAGCAAAGAAGTTTTTGGCTCGCTCAGCATCACGTGGCTTGGCTCCAGTGGGTTTGGTTGCCTCAATTGTAATGGATGTCATTGGTATTTTATATACCGTGTAGTCGTTGAGCCCGCCATCTTCAAGGGGATTGCTCTCGTATCCCGCTTTCGCCAGGTTGCGCTCTTCGAAAGCATCGCTATTGACTATCAAAGTGGCACCTTTTTGCATATGGACTAAATTAGATTTCAGTGCTGCTGGGTTCATTGCCACAAGAACGTCGGGATAGTCGCCCGGAGTAACAATATCGTGATCCGATATATGAACTTGAAAGGCCGAAACGCCAGGAAGTGTACCAGCCGGAGCTCTGATCTCGGCAGGAAAATCTGGGAGTGTTGATAGGTCGTTACCGAAAGCTGCACTAAGATTGGTGAACCTATCCCCTACTAGCTGCATCCCGTCTCCGGAATCACCAGCAAATCGAACGATTACTCTATCCAACTCGACAACATTGTCGGCCACTTTCACTCCTAAATATAACTTGTACGCATCTTCGCTATATTTGTGAGTCTAGTATCACTCAAGCCACTGGAGTGAATTCTCCTGGTAGCAAGGCATTTATGAGCGGGTTCTATCTCTAATTTTGGTTCAGGCGAGAGTAATTGCCGGGTCCAGAAAGACGTCTTGGATTGCGTTCAAGAGCTCAACCCCTTCTTTGAGGGGACGTTGAAACGCCTTTCTCCCCACAATTAGACCTTGGCCACCAGCTCGCTTGTTGATAACCGCCGTTCTAACAGCTTGTGCCAAATCAGAAGCACCTTGAGACTCTCCTCCTGAATTGATCAATCCGACTCTACCCATATAGCAGTTGACTACTTGCCAACGTGTCAAGTCGATCGGGTTGTCTGTAGTTAACTTTTCATAGACCAATGGATCGGTCTTGCCAAAGGATAGGGCCGTGAAGCCACCATTATTCTCCGGCTGCTTTTGCTTGACAATATCAGCCTCGATAGTCACCCCCAAATGATTTGCCTGGCCAGTAAGATCAGCCGCCAGATGATAATCGGCTTTCTCGGTTTTAAAGGCTGAATTGCGAAGGTAACACCACAGCACAGTAAACATTCCTAACCTGTGCGCCTCCTCGAAGGCCTGAGATACCTCGACAAGTTGGCGAGTTGCCTGATCTGAGCCAAAATAAATAGTTGCACCTATACCAATAGCCCCAAGGTCAGCTGCTTGTCGCACTGATCCAAACATCACTTGGTCGTATTTAGTTGGATAACTCATCAACTCATTGTGATTTATCTTCACTATAAACGGGATCTTATGACTATATCGTCTTGCGATGGAACCTAGTACTCCAAAGGTTGTTGCAATCGCTGAACAATCAGCCGCAAGTGCCAACTCAACGAGATTTCTCGGATCAAAATAGGCTGGATTTTTTGAGAATGAAGCAGCACCTGAATGCTCAATGCCTTGATCAACCGGAAGAATTGACAGGTAGCCGCTACCACCTAATCGTCCGTGGTTATAGATCGCACCAAGATTGCGTAGTACGCTTACCGGTCGATCGCTCTCCACAAATACTCTGTCAATGAAATCTTTACCGGGGAGGTGAAGTTGGTCTTTAGTTATGCCTACACATGTGTGGCTGAGCAATTTATCTGCTTCATCACCTAAGTATTTTGTGACATCAGTCATGTAATTGAGAACTCCTTACTATGTAATTTCCAAAAGCCTATCAACGGCATCATAAGAGTCGAGGCCGGAATCGACAACCATGCGATAAAACCCTGCCGCTCTAGTTAGATCGCCTTTATTTTCATAAAGCTCGGCCAAAACATACCATTGTCTAACATGATACGGATGTGGATTTCTAATTGCTTTTTGCGACCGTGCCATGGCTTCTAGTGCTCTATCAATTTCTCCCTGTTCAGCTAGCGTTTTGGCTAACACAATCTTGGCCTCGGCAAGCACTTCGGGACCCGGCGACTGCTTTCTAAGTTCTTCATAAAGTTCCTGTACCTTCTTGGCTCTCCCTAAAGCGCGATAGCAGTCCATGATTACTGGGGTCTGATCGGTTGAACCTGCATTTAGTTCCATCTTTTCAAGCTCGTCTAATGCTGGTCGCCATTTACCTAAGCGGTAAAGCGTGAGACCATGTAGTTCATCCAGCGGAGCAAAATTCTTGATTTTTGTCTTTAGCTTGACAAGTATGCGTAAGGCGTCTTGGTATCTGTCTCTGGAGTACAACTCGCTTGCTTTGGCAAGTCGTTCCGCAACTTTTTGTGTTGACCATTGATTTTGAAAGGATGCGAGAGACTCTTTCGACTTTTGGCCGTAAACAATTTCAGGAAGTTCCCCTAGGTCGGAAACTATTTCCTCGGGTAATTCAAAGTCGTGGTTAATAAAGGTGGGCTTATCATCGGCCCTTTCGGACTTATTACTCACTCTTGCTTTACCATTTGCATCTTCTACCGATAATAATGGGAATGGCTCTTGCGGTTGGCGAGGGACCTCATCAGTTGCCGGAGTAGTTGAACGCCAGACTTTTTGAGTATTTGCTGTTTCGCTCTGACGTCCGCTGTATCGAAGGGCCCTTGGGAGTCCTTTGGGACGGTCTGAGCGCGAACGGTCGCTGTCGTAGCGGGGTCTGTCGGAATTCTCCCGCGGAGGACGATCTGAGCGGGGCCTGTCCGACCGGGGACGGTCGCCTTCGTAGCGGGGTCGGTCTGAGCGCGAACGGTCGCCTTGATAGCGGGGCCTGTCGGAATTCTCCCGCGGAGGACGATCTGACCGGGGACGGTCCGAACGGGGTCGGTCGCTGTCGTAGCGGGGTCTGTCGGAATTCTCCCGCGGATGACGATCTGACCGGGGACGGTCCCCTTGATAGCGGGGACGGTCTGAGCGCGAACGGTCGCTGTCGTAGCGGGGTCTGTCGGAATTCTCCCGCGGAGGACGATCTGACCGGGGACGGTCGCTGTCGTAGCGGGGCCTGTCGGAATTCTCCCGCGGAGGACGATCTGACCGGGGCCTGTCCGACCGGGGACGGTCGCCTTCGTAGCGGGGACGGTCCCCTTGATAGCGTGGTCGGTCGCCTTGATAGCGGGGCCTGTCGGAATTCTCCCGCGGAGGACGATCTGACCGGGGCCTGTCCGAACGGGGACGGTCGCTGTCGTAGCGGGGCCTGTCGGAATTCTCCCGCGGAGGACGATCTGACCGGGGACGGTCGCCGCCGTAGCGGGGTCTGTCGGAATTCTCCCGCGGAGGACGATCTGAACGGGGACGGTCCCCTTGATAGCGTGGTCGGTCGCCTTGATAGCGGGGCCTGTCGGAATTCTCCCGCGGAGGACGATCTGACCGGGGCCTGTCCGAACGGG
>JAKAVM010000088.1 GCA_021827485.1 Actinomycetes bacterium | reverse complement strand
TGGTGAATTTACACTAAAGCTCGAAGCACTAAGGGTTCCAAAGTGAACCTGGCTTGCGCCAACAAAGTTTGATCCGCTAATTGTGACAGATGTTCCCCCACTTGTATAGCCACTTGATGGCGAAATTGAAGTTACAATTGCAAGCGGGGTCGAAGGCGCAGGCGGACCGGAAACATTGATCTGTGCACTCGCCGCCGCTTGGGCTTGATCTGCTACTAGATCTCCTTGTGATATATCAAGTCTGGCATTTCCAACACACTGAACATCTAGTGCCGGAACATCGACAATTCCGTTGATAGATACATTGCTTGCTTGTTGGGTAATAAAGGTTGAGAGATTACTTGGATCAGCCATTACTACAAAGCCTTTATCTGGCCCAAAGGCTCCATCGCTTAGATCAATATGCCCGCTTCCTGAAACGCTTATTCCAGCGCCATCCTGACCAGTCGAGCAAGGACTTGGATAGTTTGAACAGCTTAAATAGATGGTGACCCCACTGCCACTTAGTTTGGCCGAATTTGATACGGATAGTTCAGAGGTTACAACATAGATCCCAGGTCTTAGAGTTAGCCGAGCATTACCCGATACATCAATTGACGAATATATCCCAGGCGATGCAGTTAGGCTCTGGGAAGAGCTGGCTTTCAGAGATTGCATAGCACCCAACTGTTGGCTAAGAGTCCAAGATGAGAATGGATTTACAGTGGAACCTATCTGGGTTGGCGAAGAACTCTCAAGACGGGCTGTGCCTGTTGTGACAACTTTACCCTCGACAAAGACCGACGATGCGTTGATGACAGAAGAGCCACTTTCAAAGATGGCATTTGAGGCATTTGAATTTACTGTCAATACGCCATTGGTTGAGATAGAAGAGTTGCCAGTAGCACTAAGGGCCCCAGGTACTTGTGGGTCGACTAAGCACACAACACAGAACTGCTCGCCTCCGGTATAGGTGAACTCATCTTGGCTGCTTATTTGGGAGATACCAGCTGGCGTGGTTACTCGTACATCTATCGTTCCAGGTGCCTGAGGCGGATCTATGGCGATAATTTTATTAGCGCTGACCACACTGAAGGATTTTGCCTCAATTGATCCAAAAGAAACTGAACTGGCATCTAAGAAGCCAGATCCGACAATAGTAACGGAAGTCCCTCCAGCTTGGACGCCAGAGCTTGGACTAATCGAGTCTATTGTTGGAACTTTAGCATAGCTAAATTGATCGCTCTGAGATATGGGTGATTTACTAGCCTCGGTCTGAAGTGTGATATCAACTCTTCCAATTTCATGGGCTGGAGAAACTGCATCGATCTGGGTAGGTGAGACAATTGAAAACGACTTAGCGCGTTTGGTTCCAAATCTAACACTTATTACCTGGCTAAAATTAGAACCTAAAATCACCACATTTATTCCTCCACTAGGAGGCCCAAAACCGGGTGTAACCGAGGAGATAGTTGGTAAGGCAAAGTATTCAAATTGACTTGAGCTAGTTGCTAGCGACGTACCACCTGGAGTAGTTACTGACACGCTAACGATTCCGGGCCCACCGGCAGGTAGTAGTGCCTCTATCTTATTATTGGAAACCACCGTATAAGAGCTAGCGCGAACAGCTCCGAAGCTAACTTTACTTGCAGCGCCTAGATTATGTCCTAGTATTTCTATCTCAATAGATCCAGTAACGGGACCTTTGTCTGGGGTGATCCTATCAATTGTCGGGGGAGGCAAATAGATAAATTGGTCTAGGTGACCTTTGCGAGAACTCCCCCCCAGGGCACTTATACCAATCTGCACTTTGCCAGCTTTGTTGGGGGGACTTACTGCCATGATCTCTCCGGAAGATGACACGCTAAAGCTTGGAGAGGCAACTTTACCAAAGTCCACACTTGTTACGTCCACAAAGTTAGTCCCACTGATTGTAACCATCGTGCCACCGCCTTGCGCACCTGAATTTGGCGAAACAGATGAAATTATCGGTGACCCAATAAAGCTAAAAAGGTCTTGAGAAGACACTTGAGAGATAAGACTTTTTGTTTCAACTCTAACGTCGACGCTTGAAGACTTTTGCCTTGGGGTTACGGCAGTTATCTCATTGTCTGATACAACGCTAAAAGACTTGGCAAATTTAGTTCCAAAAAGGACTCTAATTGCACCCGAAAATCCAAAGCCGTTGATATTGACAACAGTTTTCCCAGAGCTTGGTCCTTGTATGGGTGAGATTGAATTTACTGCAATGGAAGCGTAAATAATCTGGTCACCAGAGTTGGAACTCGACGTCCCACCAATTGTAGTAACTGAAATAGCACATGTTCCACCGATGTGGGCCGGTGCGATTGCAACTATTTGTGTTGGAGAGCTAACGCTATATGAGCTTGCAGGTTGGCCACAGAAACTAACGTCTTGTGCTCCCGTAAAGCCAGTTCCAGAGATCGTGACTTGGGTTCCCCCCAGACTATTCGCAAACTCAGGTGATGCCGAGGTTATCTGTGGCGGGGCAATATAGGTATATAGATCTAAGGAAGTTATGAGCGAGGTTCCGGCTGGCGTAGTTACAGTTACATTGACAGGGCCTTGACTTGCCGGTGGTACTTGAGCGGTTATCTCAGCTAAAGAATCTTGAGTAAATGAGTGAGAGGTATTTTGACCAAAGCTAACTTTGCTTGCATTGCCAAAAGCCGTTCCATAAATTGTAATCTCTTGAAACCCGTTAGTAGAGCCAGCTGTTGGTGATATTGAAAATATGTGGGGCAAGATTGGAGGAGGAGCCCCTACTGTATTGGTAAGAGCATAGGGCAATACATCGCCGTTAGGATCGGTTGCCGCTATTGCAGGCCATTGGCCAGCCATTGAGTCGGCTGTAATTTGAGGTGATACAGCAATGCCAGAAGCCAATAGTGGTTCTGATACATTATCTATTCCGTTTACCAGTGTTCCGCCGACAAAGGAACCTCCCGGTAGAGAGGGCGACTCATCAAAGGCTGAAAATGAGATCTCACTTGGAAGACTTGCGCCACTTGCACACAGGGTAAGCCTTGCTTGTAGTGGTTCATAAAACGACGTTCCAATCTGAGCGGCTTGGCCTGATCCCGAGGCAAAGGGCCCTTGGGTTAGATAAGAGATTTCATATCCGTCGCTTGGACATCCTGAATTGATCTCATAAAAAGGAAGAAATCCCTCAACTTGGCCAGTAGAAAGATTTGCAACTGCCGCCGCCACAGTCCAAGTTCCAGATACTAAATTTGCGCTAAAACTTGGAGAGATAGCAAGTCCGTTTGGGTTTGTTTTGACTAATGTTGAACTCTGACCATTAGCAAATACGCCTGAAGGCCCATTAGGTGAGATCGTAAATGCCTCAAAAGCAACAGGTATATCTGCTGGGGCCGGGTAAAGTACTCCGGATGAGTTCGTGCAATATACATACGTGCTAAGTGGGCTAGAAAAACTTGTCCCAGGTTCCGCACTTTGGCCGTTGCCCGATGGAGGACTTGGCGGCGTTCCATCTTGACCAGCCATTATAAGTTCAGCTGAGTTACAAGGAGGAACTAACACTATGACAGAATGTGAAATAGTAATTGGTGCAATTGCCTGAGAGTCAGTGACAACTAGGGTAATCGTATAGTTGCCTGCATAGCTATATTGGTATGTGCTAGAAGCACCACTTGCTATTGAACCATCTCCAAAGCTCCAAGCATAGTTCAACGTATCGCCTGTTGGATACCCTGTTGTACTTGCGACAAGATCAATACTTTGACCTTCGAAAATTGTGCCAGTAGGTACGCTAAATGTTGCGCTTGGCGCGGGAAGAACGGTTAGACTATCTGAACCAGATAGATTATATCCAGTGCTATTTTCGGTAATTGTAACGTTGACCGTATACAAAGCTGGTTGGGCATAGGTGTGGGTAACGCTTTGTCCGCTTGCACTTATCCCATCACCAAAGTTCCAGTAGTAGCTAAGGAGTGCGCCACTCGGAAAGTCATTAGTAGAAGCTGAAAAGTTGACCTGTTGAGTTGCAAGCGGCGATGATGGATTGATAGTTATATCTGGGGGCGGGGCAGCTGTGATTGTCACTAGTTTGTATGTGGTCTGCGGAGTAAGTCCTAGTGAGTCACTAACTGTAAGTGCAACCAACTGCTCTCCGGCCTGAGCAAAAATATAGGTAGCATTTTGGCCGGTTGTGCCAGTACTGCCGTCAAAGTCCCAAGAATAGGTTAGTTGATCGCCTTGCGGATAGTTTGATGCACTAGCGGTAAACGAAATTGGAGTTAGGGCTACTGTTTGAGAGCTTACTACACCAATCGAAACACTCGGTTGAGGATAGACGGTTACTTGGCTTGTCGTGCTTTCCGGCATAAGCCCCATTGCATCCGTAATAGTAAATGTTACAGTGTAAGAACCCGGGTTGGCATAGCTGTGAGCCGGATTTTGGAGCTGTGATGATGAACCGTCACCAAAGTTCCAGGAGAAGTTAAGTATATCATTTTGCGGAAAGTTCAGGCTTTGGCCACTAAAGCTATAACTAGAATCAACAATCTCATTTGGGGTTATCTGCGAAATTGAAGCAGATGGAAGAGGCGAAGCAGTTTCTGAGGTAAGATTTCCAAGGGAGTCATATGAGTACTCGGTAAGATTACTTGCCTCCATGGTAACTTGTTGCCCACTTGCGTTGTAAGTGTAATGGGCCGAAGGTGTTGTCCCGTCTAAGTAGGTTGTGTCCGTAAGTTGGTTTTGTGAGTTGTAGCTGTTATGAGTTACTACCCCATCTGGAGAAGTCATTGAAGTCTCATTGCCAGCGCTATCGTATTGGTATGTAGTGGTTTGGCCTAGCCCATTTGTAGATGAGACAAGTTCATTTAGCCCGTTGTATAGATACGTGGTTGTTTGACCCAACGCATTGGAATAGCTTGTTTGGTTACCGGAAGAGTCATAGGTATAAGACTGCGTAGTACCGTCTGGATTAGTAGTCAGGACAAGCTCACCATCACCGTCGTATTTATGGCTAGTAGTTTCACCCAGAGCATTGGTCTGACTGATAAGTAGATTCATTGGATCATAGGTGGACGTCGTGACAAAGCCCAAGGGATTCTTGGTTGAGATCAAGTTGCCAGAATTATCATACTCATAACTAGTGGTTGCTCCATTTGGTTGGATGCTTGAGGTTTTCTCCCCGTCAAGGTTGTAGGTATAGCTCGTTACATTGCCCATGGGATCCACAACTAGGGTTACGTTTCCATACTTGTCGTAATCGTAATTTGTTGTGTTCCCGTTTGGATCAGTACTGGTTAGCAGATCTCCGTATTGGTCGTAAGTGTTGGTGGTTGTTTGATAGAGTCCGGTGGTTGTATCTTGACGAGATGTAGAGAGAAGATTTCCTTGGGAATCATAAGTATAGGTTGTTGCCTCACCCAATGCGTTAGTTGAAAAAGTAGGCTCTTGAAATAAGTTATAGGTTGAACTTGTCGTATCTCCGAGTGAATTCTTGCTTGAAAGTAGATCTCCTGCACCATCATAGGTTGATGTTGTGATACCACCGTTGGGATCAGTTTGGGTAAGAACATTGCCCAATTCATCATATGTATAAGTTGAAACAATAGGATTTGTAGTTCCATAGTTTTGAATATCTTGAGTCAAATTTCCATCGACAAAGGTTTCTTGTTCTATCGAGCCATTTGGGTTGGTAATAGTGGTGGTGCCACCTTGACTTGAATAATTATCGCCCGAATATGAAAAGCTAGTGGTACGACCCAGAGGGTCGGTTTGAGAGATAGCTGGATAAGTTCCAGGAGGATCGGAAGGCAGCGAAGTCGATGAGTAAACATTGGTTGTAACTCCCCCATCAGGATCTATGGATTGGGTTAGATCGTGATTTGAGTCATAACTATATTGGGTAACTGCCCCACTGGGACTCGTAGCAGAGATCAGATCCCCGGCACTATCATAAGCGTACTCAAATGTTCTTCCCATTGGATCTGTGGCTGAGCTAATAAATCCTTGTGGGTTGTACGTAAAGCTAATCGAACGTCCAGATGGGTCGGTGACTGAAGTGAGTTGGCCTTGAGAGTTATAATTATCAGTGGTCGTGAGGTTATTGAGGGTAGTGGCTGAGGTAATCTTGCCAGCTTGGTTGAAAGTAAATGTTTCTTTATTCAGTCGGGTAAAGGTGTAGGTTCCATCACTATTTTCAACCAGACTCACATTCGGATTGGAAACTGGCGAAAACGTGCCACTGGATGATGGCTCAAAGTCCACAACAGAGCCGTTTTCCTGGGTAACTTGAAATGTGGTGCCAGTCGGGTCCCACCCAAGAGTCATAGTGTATGGGGTTGACCACCCATATCCAAATGGACCTTGAATTGAGTTGCTGAGTGAGTTGTACTCTCTTGTAAGCGTCAACCCTCCACCAAGACCAGGAATTGAAAAATCGGTGTTTTGGTCGAACACATTACCTGTCTGGCAATCTACTGGGTCGAGCCCGTTTGAACCTTTCGAACCCTTAGGGCAAGGTGGAGAACAACCCCCCGAGGGATTTCTTATATCGCCGACCCCACATGTTCTTGGGCCGCCTCGGTCACCCGGTCGATAGGTAACTGTGAGACACGGTTGCGATTTAGCGGGAACATAATATCCGCTTGAGAAATCTATAGTCACACAGACTGATGTTGGAGTATAGGGTTTCAAGGTTGTTACCCCGCACCCCCAAGTGGGAGTGACAAAGAGACATTTTGCTGAAACTGAAGGTGAGGTGTTAATAGTTGCAGTTTGTGATCCTCCTGGAGGACAAACCATTGCGAGTTGCCCGGCTGCATCAAGAGTCGACGGGCATACGTCTACCGATAGGAAATAAACACGAATCCCTATGCTATTGTTAGTGACGGTATAACCATTCTTGACAACATGAATTGTGCCACCGTTGGCTAAGTCCAACCCAAGAGCTGCTGGACAAGGAAGGATAGTCGGATCGGTGGGAGGTACCTCGTTGTCTAAGCCGGGAACTACACAGTTTGCGCATTCTGAACCACCTCCGAAGGTTGCAACAAGAAAGCAATCTGTAGACCTTGGATGGTCTATAGATTCGCTAGCCAAAGACGACTTAGGCACGGTTTTGTAATTTGACGTGACAGAAATTTCGGTTGAACTAAAGTGTTGCGTTAATCCAGTAGGTATATATGTAGCACTTATTGTATTTTTGCCCGGGTCGAAGTTGGAGTGGTCACATTGTGCCGCTGCAAACCCGAAGTGAAAAGTAACCCTGCTATTACATTTAGGCATGGCTTTAGAATTAGAAACAAAGGAGATCTCACCGGATCCACTAAAGTTCAAGGCTTGGTTTTGGCAGGCAGCTGGGAGTTTGGGAACTACGTCGGCGACTACCTGGCTGGGGTCTTGGGTGGGATAGGAGCTAAGAGTTACCTCGTAATCAGATGCACTTGCGCAATTTATCGAAGAATTCATTGCCGTTGGACCAGTAGTTGATGGACTGGAACTTAGTTGCGGAAGGAAGTGTGTGTGTGTGTGTTAGAAGCTCTATTGGCCGTAGATATCGTCTTATTGCGTTGAGCCGGTGTACTGGCAAAGCTCGGCGTAACGGTCAATGGTCCGATTAGTGCTACCAGGCATGAGACCAAGGAGGCCTTTCGAAATATATGCAATCTGCACCTCCCGGTCCTCTAACTACTATTTACACGTATAGCTCGTGTATAGTCCTCTTACTTTATTCGCCAATCACACAAAAGTCAATGGGTAATTTGGGCAACACCTAAATACAGCTATTATCTCGACGCTGGCAGCGAAGTGGAGGCTAACCCAGCAGTTCGTAATTCCCAACAAACTATCCCGAAGGCCTAAGATAACCGCGAGTGACAATTTCGCGAGCCGCTTGGATGTAGTCGCCTCGGCTAGCTGGCGACGAGGCCCCAAGACCATCTACGTATCTATTGAACATACAAAAAGCGGCTGCAATCAATACAGTGTCGTGGATCTCCACCTCACTTGCTCCTGCGAGCTTAGCCCTTTCGATTGCCTTGGCAGTTACAGCTTTGCCACTGATTCTAACCAGCGAAGCTAGTTGAAGCAGGGCCTTGAGCTTATCTGAGATTGGTGCACTCTCCGGATTTTCTAAAGTTGCATCTACTAGGTCCCAATTCTCATCTAGTTCAAGGCCAGCAAAACAGGAATGAGAAAGCTCACAGAAATTACATTCATTGAGATGCGATACATAGCTGGCGATAAGCTCTCGCTCGCCCCGAGTCAAAGAGTTCTCCGAGCGTAGAAGTGTTTCAGCCAATTGAAGCAGTGGCGCAGCACTTTCAGGTCGGAACTCAAAAAGAGAACGTATTCCAACTGAATCAGGATTTACCCGTATATGAGCCATGCGCCTAGTCTATCATAGAAAACTTCGCACTAACATTGGGATAAGCCGTCTAAAGTATCACGTAGTTTTCTAGCAAAATCATAGGGATTAACCGAGGTTGTCAAGTATCTCACCACAACAAACTTGCGGGCACCGTGCGCATATAGTTCAGGCAAGATTTGTGGCGTGACCCCTCCAGTAACATAAAAAGGTTTGTTTGCTCTTGAGCTGGCATAGTCCAAATATCCAATACCTGTTCCCTTGCGTCCCGGTTTTGTTGGTGTCTCGAAAATAGGTCCTACTGAGATATAGTCTACTGGTTGATCCAGTGAACTATCAAGTTCCTCGCGAGCGTGAGTAGACAGTCCAATCATTGCATTAGGACCAAGTATTTGACGAGCCAAGCTGGGGGAGAGATCATCTTGGCCCAAATGGACTCCATCTGCACCACTTAGCAAGGCAATATCTGGTCGATCGTTTACTATAAATGGCACCCCAAACTCCTTACAAATCTTGGCGCACAGTTTGGCCTGGTCAAGAAGTTTCTTATCTTCTAGATGTTTCTCGCGTAGTTGCACAATATCTACACCACCTTTAATGCACTGTGTCAGAAACCAACTCAGGTCTTCACGGGACTGGGTGCACAGATAGAGGCTTGGCCTGACCTTCATACTCTAAGATTACGCTGCAATTGAAATGAGAAAATAATTAGGCATTTCTGGGATCTATCGAATCAGGATCTATTCCATAGGTATCAATCGCTTTTGCAACCATTGTTGGGGCAATGACACCATCATGTGCCAGGCTTGAAAGCGCTGCAACTGAAATGTTCTGAGCATTCACCTCAAAGTGGCCTCTCAAATTTTCTCTTGTATCAGAGCGCCCAAACCCATCAGTTCCCAGTGAAGTGAAAGATCGATCTATCCACTTTGCAATCTGGTCCGGGACTATCTTGAGATAGTCGGTAACAGCTACAATTGGGCCACTAGCGCTTGAGAGAGCTTGCGCTACGTAGGGGACTTTAGGGGCTTGACCAGGATGGAGACGGTTGTATCGCTCAGTTGAGAGAGCATCATCTCTTAGCGACTTATACGAAGTGACAGACCAGCATTCTGATGATACCCCCCAATCGCTCCAAAGCATTTCTCTGGCACGAAGGGCTTCTTGCCACATCGGGCCTGAAAATAAAATTGTAGCCTTGGGCTCAAGTTTATCAGTTGGTTTGCCTCCCGAGGTTCCAACATTGTCGTCAGCTATTTGGGGAGCATAACGATATATTCCCTTCATGATAGCATCCTTGACGACGTTCGGATCACTACTTGGGTCTAAGTTGCCCATTGGCGGCATTTGATAGTTTTCGTTGTATATCGTTAGATAGTAAAAAACCTCTAGAGAGTCCTCACCATACATTGTCCTTATACCCTCTTGAATAATTATTGCTAACTCATATGCAAAGGCTGGGTCGTATGCTCGCAAATTGGGGATCACCGAGGCAAGAACATGGGAGTGACCGTCGGTATGTTGTAGACCTTCACCGGCCAAAGTTGTTCGGCCAGCGGTCGCACCTACGACAAATCCTCTAACTCCCGCATCGGCTGCCGCCCAAATCAGGTCACCGACCCTTTGGAAACCAAACATTGAATAAAAAGCAAAAAACGGAAAACACGCTAGGCCCAAGTTCGCATATGCGGTACCAGCAGCGGTGAAGGAGGCCATTGCGCCAGCTTCGGAGATCCCTTCTTCTAGTATCTGTCCTTTGCTCGATTCGACATATGCAAGCAATAGGTCGGCATCAACTGGAGTATAATTCTGACCGTTTGCATTATAAATCATCGCTTCACGAAATAAAGAATCCATTCCGAAAGTGCGAGCCTCGTCTGGGACAATTGGAATTACTAACTTTCCAATACTCTCATCCCTAATTAGATTTCGCAGCAGTTTGGAAAAGACCATTGTCGTTGACACGCTTTGCTTACCAGATCCGGCTAGAAATTCAGAGAATGCCTCTGGTGACGGTAGCCCAGGGGGGCTATAGCGAACTTTGCGCGAAGGAAGAAATCCACCAAGTTGAGTTCTTCTCGAAAGAAGATATTCATGAACTGGAGACTCAGACGTGGGCCTTATGTATGGAGGCTCGCCTTGGTCGATGAGTTCATCACTGATTTCTGAACCCAACGAGAGCCGATCACGTAGCTCTCGGAGCTGGTCTTTAGCCATTTTCTTGATCTGGTGGGTGGCATTGCGAGCTTGGACCTGGGAGCCTAATTTCCAGCCTTTGATGGTTTTTGCAAGTATCACACTTGGCCCGTCGCTGTTTGCTAAGGCTGCTTTGTAGGCGGCATATAACTTTTTGTGATCATGGCCACCCCTGGGCAGACTTTGGAGATCTTCATCACTAAGATTTTCGACAAGCTTTCTAAGTCTCGGATCTGGGCCAAAAAAGTGTTCTCTAATATAAGAGCCAGATTCGATTGCAAATTTCTGATACTCGCCATCTGTTGTTGAGTTCATCTTGTCTACTAATACTTCATCTGGATCGTTTCGAAGAAGCTCATCCCATCGATGACCCCAGATCACTTTATATACGCTCCAGCCCGCACCTCTAAATATTGCCTCAAGCTCTTGGATAATCTTGCCGTTGCCTCGTACTGGCCCATCAAGCCTCTGTAGGTTGCAGTTGATCACGAATATCAGATTGTCAAGTTTTTCTCGTACCGCTAGTGAAATAGCGGCAAGTGTTTCAGGTTCGTCAACCTCCCCATCACCGACGAAGCACCATACTTTAGAGCTGGAAGTATCCAATAATTCTCTATTGAGCAAGTATCGATTGAAGCGTGCCTGATATATCGCGCTGAGAGGTCCTAGCCCCATAGAAACGGTAGGGAATTCCCAGAAGTTCGGCATGAGATGTGGATGGGGGTAAGATGAAAGCCCGCGTCCACCAGTGACGCAAGAGGCTCGGTGGGAATCAGTTTCAAACCTAAATGTATCTAGATCGTCTTCAGATAGTCTACCTTCAAGAAAAGCACGGGCGTAGATTCCGGGTGAGGAATGACCCTGAAAAAATACCTGGTCACCAATTCCGCCATCGTCTTTACCTCTGAAAAAATGATTGAATCCGACTTCGAGAAGTGACGCTGCACTTGCATAAGTCGCAAGGTGGCCGCCGATTCCTTCGGACTTATGGTTAGCTCGCACCACCATAGCTACTGCATTCCAGCGTAGGTATGCTCGGATCTTGCGCTCTATCTCCTCGTCGCCTGGGAACCAAGGTTCCTCATCAGCCGCGATCGTATTGATGTAAGGAGTGGAAACCGTTTGTGGGAACCCAACTTGTTGGATTGACGCACGCTCAAGGAGCTTCATGAGGATATATCTTGCCCGCGCCTTCCCATGGCCTTCGACCAATGCATCAAAGGAGTCAATCCATTCATTTGTTTCTTGAGGGTCGATGTCAGGTACTTGATGCGAAAAGCCGTCTAAGATCACATGTTCATTCTCGCGCAGTTAGCTGGGTAATTGCCCGCCAGCGACCCAAGGAGTGGCCCGTATCTCAAATAATCTCCGGCGCACTCCATTGGCCCTTTTTTTCTAATATGCTTATGATATGGCCGAAAAATCACCCCATAATAGCCAGGTAAAGAAACCCGGCAAGAGCGTAAAAGAAAAAAGAGCAGCTAAGCAAGAGAAAAGGGAAGCCAAGGCCAAAAACACGAAATTGTGATCGGAGTTCCCAACAAGAACAGGAAGTAATGACGGCCATATACACTGACGGTGCCTGCCAAGGTAACCCTGGTCCGGGTGGCTGGGCATGGGCGATCAAGGATGGTAGAAGCAACTTTGGCTCTGCTAGCCATACCACCAACCAGCGAATGGAGCTAACTGCCGTACTGGAGGCAATAACGGCAAATGAAGGTCCGCTGACCGTCATAAGTGATTCGACTTATGTGGTCAATTGCTTTCACCAGAATTGGTGGCGGGGTTGGAAGGCCAAGGGATGGGTGAATGCCAAGGGTGAGCCAGTCGCCAATCAAGACCTGTGGAAGCCGCTCATCGACCTGGTACTTGAACGAGATAACGTGACTTTTCGCTGGGTAAAGGGCCATTCGGGTGATCCTATGAATGATCTAGTCGACCAGCTGGCGACCCAAGCCGCCTCCAGGCAACTCTAGCTGGCAAATGTCGAGTGCAAATCGGGTGTGACTAGCCCCCAAGTTTTGGCCTAGGCTAATTGCCATGGAAATCAAAGCAACAGCAGCATTAGTAACCGGAGGGGCATCGGGACTTGGGGAAGCGACCGTACGGCGTCTAACTAAGCTCGGTGCACAATGTACAATACTGGACCGAAATTCAGACAAGGGGGAACAGTTAGCAAAAGAACTTGGGGGTAACACTAAGTTTATCAACGTCGACGTTGCCGATGAAAAGGCGGTTGAAGAAGCAGTCTCAATCGCAGGCGAGTCGGCTCCACTTAGAATAGCAGTAAACTGTGCCGGTATTGGGTGGGTTGGACGTACAATAAATAAAGATTCATCGCCACACGATATGGGATCTTTTACAAAGGTGCTAGAAGTAAATCTTATAGGGACATTCAATGTGATGCGTTGGGCAGCCTCTGCCATTGCCAAGACAGAACCATTGGAGTTTGGCGAGCGTGGAGTAATTATCAATACCGCTTCCATCGCGGCATTTGACGGACAAATTGGTCAGCTCGCTTATTCGGCTTCAAAGGGGGGTATCGTAGGGATGACGCTACCAGCCGCCAGGGATCTTGCGGCGGTAGGTATAAGGGTCAATACTATCGCGCCAGGATTGATGGACACACCTTTGCTAGCATTGCTTCCTGAACCTCAAAGGCAGGCACTAGCGGCGGGTGTTAATTTTCCAAAAAGACTTGGCTTCGGTGATGATTACGCTTCGCTAGTACAGCAAATTTGTGAGAATGGTTACTTGAATGGAGAGACCATTCGACTTGATGGTGGCCTAAGGATGCCACCGAAGTAGGTCTGAACAACAATTGGACCATTTGGGTAAAAATATAAAAAAATGAAATATGTTGAGGTTGGTGGTGTAAAGGTTTCAGCAATTGGGCTGGGAACTTGGCAGTTTGGCTCGTCAGAGTGGGGATATGGGCAGGAATATGCAGCAATAGAAGCCCGGAAGATCTTACTCAGAGCAATTGAGCTTGGTGTCAATTTTGTAGACAGTGCTGAAATCTATGGTTTTGGTAAGTCGGAGAGAATAATTGGCGAAGCCCTGACCGAAGGCGCAGCTGTTGGCATTGGACAAGATTTGTTGAGGGAAAGTTCTAATGGATCCAGGTCATCGGTAGGTCCCGAAAATGATTTGAGAAGTAAAGTCTTTATAGCAACCAAAGTCTTCCCTATTGCACCTGTCGAGCAAGTAGTAAGTCAGCGTGCAAGACAAAGCGCAAAAAGACTTAGAACTGACTACATTGATCTTTATCAAGTACATTGGCCTAATCCATTTTTCCCAATTTCGACAACCATGTCAGGAATGAAAAATCTTGTGAGCTCCGGCTTGGTCAAGCACGTGGGCGTAAGCAATTTTAGCGCAGATCGATGGAAGCAGGCCGACGAGAAGTTGGGATCACCCGTGCTGTCTAACCAAGTAAGATTTAATTTGGCAGATCGGCGACCGGAAGCCCAGATACTTCCCTTCGCCCAGAAAAATGATCGAATTGTTATTGCCTATAGTCCACTGGCCCAAGGATTTCTCTCTGCAAAGTACAGCCCGACCAATCGTCCAAGAGGGGCGGCACGCGCAGGGAACCCACTTTTTCTAAATGAAAATCTTGAGCGGGGTGCTACTTTGTTTGAAGTTCTGGGCAAGGTTGCAACTTCTCATGGAGCGACGCCTTCCCAGGTTTGCCTTGCGTGGCTGATAGCAAAGCCAAATGTAGTTGTTATTCCCGGGGCAGCAAGTGTCGAGCAATTAGAGAAAAATGTAGAAGCTGCCCAACTAGAATTATCTAAAGACGATATTGAAACTCTAAACGAAGTTTCCGATGCTTTCACGCCTATCTCTGGGCCAAAGACAGTTCCTAAGATGCTACTGTCGCGTTTGGGTATAAATCTAGGCGGCTAAGTAATCGCCTTGGGGCATATTATTTTACTCCCCAAATTAGTATCCTCTTGAAGGCGAAGAAATAGGGTGAGTGATCACCTTCGATCTCTAGTACACGTTGTGTATAGCGATGCAAGAACTGGGTAAATATATCCGGTGGGAATATAGCCCTAAATGGGCTTAGTAGGGATCCCTCCATCCAGTTGGTAAGATCGCGCGTAGAGCCGAGTTGATGTCCATAGACCTGCAATCTCACATGGAACTTGGAGAATCCTTCATCAAAAAGAATCTGGGAATACTCTTCAGGCGCTAACACCCAGTCTACACGGGCGGGCACGACTGTAGAGTCTTGAAAATATGTGGCAAAAGGCTCCTCGTACATAATGTCATCGACTGCGCTGTGAGACGGATGGTCATAGCTTGCTGGTACTTGGATACAAAGTTGTCCTTCGGGAACAAGACCACTTGCTATTGCTCTAAAGATCTCTCGATGGTTGGCAAGCCACTGGAGAGCCGCATTGGAAAATATCACGTCGAACTTACCGGAGGTTTCGGGAAGTGCGTTCTTATTTCCACTCCATCCACTGAGCACAGATTCAATAGTTTGATGGACAAAGTGCAGACCAGCAAAACCTAGTTGTTTGGTTGGTCCAAGCATCTCAGATGATTGATCAATTCCAACAGTCTCTGCTGCCTTGAGGTAATTGTGTAGCTCTAGGGTCAGTTCTCCGTTTCCGCACCCTAGATCGATAACGCGAGCCCCTGGGCATGGGTGGAGCAAACTTAGTAAGTCACAAAAGGGTTGACGACGCTCATTTTTGAAGTTGTCGTAAATTGCCGGGTCCCAGCTACCTGGGATTGAGGACTCTAATAGTGGTGGGAGATCTCGTTGCATGCGTATCAAAGACTATCTGTAGGCCCAACTATACACAACAGGTGATAAATCGCCTAAAATCTATATGCCCCTGTAGCTCAATTGGACAGAGCAACCGGCTTCTACCCGGTAGGTTGCAGGTTCGAGTCCTGTCGGGGGCGCTGCGCGATGTTCGTCTAAATAGTACGGGCCCGCCACGATAGTGCTTTGCGGTATTTCGGATTATCCGGCCAAAGGCACTGCAAAATAGTACGGGCCCACCAGCCTTCAGGGGAGGGGACGAAGACCAGCAGGCCCGTATAGGAAGATCTTAGTGATCTTTTTCCAAAACTGAAATCTAAACCACTATTCTTTGTTTTTCCTCGGTATCAACTTATAGTTAGCTGGGAATACGTGTTTCAGCGATATCGGGATCTAGCGGCTCATTCCCGATACCGTAGGGAGGGGATGAGTTGGCTGGTTCATAATCTCGGAGGGGAAGTTTTACCACAAAAAGTGTTCCGCGCTCGCTTGGGGACTGTAGTTCAATCGAACCGCCGTGGGCTTGGACAATCGATTGAACAATTGAAAGCCCTAAGCCATTGCCAGATGCCGCAAGTGGGGTGCTTGGTGAATCGGCAATAACGTGATTGTGGGCGCGTGAGCGAGAAGAGTCAAGTCTAAAGAATCTCTCGAAAATTCTATTGCTTTGCTCAGCGCTGATGCCAGGACCATTGTCTTGAACTTCAATAACTCCCCACTCTTGAGATTCACTTACCCTGATGTAAGCCTTCGTTCCCATAGGAGTGTGGGTTCTAATATTAGTTAGAAGATTGTCTACAACTTGACGAATTCTTATAGGATCACCAATGACCTCAACCGGACTTGCGGCGAAGAAATCAATCCTCCACTGAGGCCCGATAGCATTAGAAGATTCGACTGCCTGAGCGCAAAGAGAAACAAGCTCTACCGGGACCTTGGCGAGTGGGCGACCTTCGTCTAATCTAGCTAGAAGCATCAGCTCTTCGACCAATATTGACATACGCTTAGACTCTATTTGGATTCCTTTCATTACCCGTTCTAAGTCTTCGGGACGACTCTGAGCACCTAACTCAAAAAGCTGTGCGTATGCGCTGACTGCCGCAAGTGGTGTACGTAGTTCATGTGAAGCATCAGCTACGAATCTTCTCATCTTCTCCTCTGAAGACCTAAGCGCTTCTTCGGATTGTTGTTTTTCGATAAATGCTTGCTGGATTCGCTCAATCATGTGGTTAAAGGCTGATGATAATCTTCCTACTTCTGTCTTGTCGGTCGTATCAGGGACCCTAAGTGATAAGTCGCCATCAGCTATTTCGGCTGCAATTGCCTCCATTTTTGACAGTGGTTTGAGGCCTACAATTACTAATCGCCATCCGATTATTAAAGCAACAATCAAAGCAAGTGCGGTTACTAACTCCTCTATATTCATTAGATGTGAAAGGGTTGTGGTCAGTCCCGTCAGCGGCTCTGCTAGTATTAGTTGGTACCCATTTATCAACGAGGATGCTCGTACTCTGAATTGTGGCGCATTGTTTTGTTGGGCAGATGCAGTAAAATAAATTGCTGGCTCTCCACTTGTATTAGATGGTGCCAGTGGTTGTGCTGACCCGTTCCCATTGAGCCCCCCTATCTGAGGACTAAGAGCTTGTCCTGACGAAGATGAGCCAGAACTATTCGATTGTGAGGTATTTAGAGGTGGTGTAACCAGTTTTGAAGGTAGTTGTGGCGTAAGTTGTTTGCCTCCTTGGTAAAACGCAGGTATCTCAGCGATCGGAATACCGGATGGATTGCGAATTTCCACAAACATGCCAGGAGCTAATCGTGCGACCGTTGATATGGTAAGTACGTCGCCACTGTCGAGTGCTTGTTCTAGTGTTGGATGAACCGATTCCAGCGAAGAGTCTGCTTGGTTGTAAAGAGCAGATCTTAGTTCGGAGTAAGTGACGATATCTGAAACGATCAGCGCGCAGAGTGCTATTAGCCCAAGGGTTATCAGCAGTCTGGTTCGAAGCGAGGTGAGGTCGCGCTGTTTTCGCAAGAAAGTTTTGATGTGCTCAAATTTACCTGTCATTTTACTACTGAGCCCGAGAGCTACTGGCTTGGTTCTCGTAAAACGTATCCAACCAAGCGGATTGTATGGATGAGGGGTGGACCATACTTATCTATCTTCTTGCGTAAGTAACTAACATAAGTCTCTACTACGCTAGCGTCACCCCCAAAATCATAGTGCCAAACATGGTCGAGAATCTGAGACTTGGACAGGACCCTCCTGGGGTTGAGCATAAAGAACCGTAGGAGAGAAAATTCAGTAGCAGTCAGTTGTATTAGTTGGCCTGCTCGTCTTACTTCGTGAGTATCTTCTTCTAGGCTTAGATCAGCAAACTCGAACTTACTTGGATTTATATCTGTTGGAGAGACTCTGCGCAGTACTGCCTTTACTCTCGCGATAACTTCAGAGAGCGAGAATGGTTTTGTGACGTAATCGTCTCCGCCGATAGTTAGTCCGCGTATCTTGTCCTCCAGAGAATCTTTTGCAGTGAGAAAAAGTACCGGAACCCGTATGCCGTCTTGGCGTAGCCTGCGAGTCACTTCAATTCCATCTAAGTCTGGAAGCATTATGTCGAGAATCATGATGTCGGGTGGATTTTCTTGCGCCAGTGAAAGCGCGGTGCGCCCATTACTAGCAGTGACTACTTCAAACCCTTCGTATGAAAGGGAGGTCGCTACGGCATCAACAATTGACGGCTCATCGTCTACAACGAGAACCCTTTGCAATTCACTTGAAGAGACCATCAGATCGCTCCAAGTAAACTATGGTTTGAAGCCGCCCACGAAGTCACTATATTTCTTCTTTCCTACTATCTCCGGATGAAAATCTAGAGGGTACTTTTTGCAACTGGATTTGAGATTCCAGGAGGTGTCAGCACATATTGTCGTCGGATGGTCCAAGTATAGGCTGAGTATTGGCTGTGAAGCAGCTCAAAATTGTACTATTGAACCGTTCGAGCTTACTCGTTTGACTCAAATGGCCGATAGGAAACCCAAGCCCTAAGCTCAGGAGATGAACAAAGTACTAATATTAGGAGCGTGCGGCGGAATTGGAAGTGTTGCAACGCGAGCGCTTCTCACGTCAGATCTCGTGGATTCGCTTGTTTTGTCCGATTACAATCAACCGCTGCTTGAGAAATTTTGCGAAGAGCTAAGTGATGCAAGGGTGAGCGCTTGTAGCCTCGATGTAAATGACCAAGCTTCCCTCAAGAATTCTATCCAAGAGTGTGATGTTGTAGTCAACTGCGTTGGACCTTTCTACAAGTACGGTCCTCCAATTCTGCGGGCCGCAATTGAAGTTGGAAGAGACTACGTTGATATTTGCGATGACCTGGATGCCACTATCGCCCAACTCGAATTAGATGAAATGGCAAAAGAAAAGAGCGTGCGGGCAATCATTGGCATGGGTAGCTCTCCCGGGTTAGCAAATCTCCTTGTACGATTTGCTAACGACACCTTGCTCGATCAGGTAGAGGAGGTAGATATTTGTCACGTGCATGGTGGTGAGGCAAGCGAAGGACCGGCGGTGCTAAAGCATAGAATCCACGCCATGGTAAATGAAGTTCCGGTGTTTGTTGACGGTAAGTTTGAAAACGTTATGCTGCTCGAAGAAAGTGGTGCAAGGTACTCTAGCGAAGTTGATTTCGGCGAGGTTGGGGTCCATAAGGTATATCCATATCCCCATCCCGAGACTATTACTTTACCCAAGTACATCCCAAATATACGTAAAGTTACTAATCGGGGAAGTATCTTCCCAAAACAATACTTTGAACTGACTATGTCACATGTCAGAAATGGTTTGGCTTCAACTCAACCAATCGTTGTAGATGGTACAGAGGTCGTCCCATTGGAATTCATGGTGTCCCACCTCATATCGAGTCGCTCCAAGTTGCTAAGTGATGCCGGAGTTATCTCTCCGGCTGGCTGCTTGCGCGTTGAGGTATCCGGCAAGAAAGACGGGGAGGATCACACCTACATTTTTCTTTCAGGTTCGTCTTCCGATGGTGCTGGTGCTGGTACAGGAATACCAGCAGCTCTAGGAGCAATGCTTATTCTTGATGGCAAAGTAACAAAAACGGGTGTGAACCCTCCCGAAGCAGTTGTAGATCCCGTAGATATGATGGCTAAAGCTGGCTCTGTGGTTGCTAAGCTAGGAGTTGCAACTCAGACGACCAAAGATCAACTTGGTGGCTCGAAGATTCCGCTAACAATTGAGCACCTTGGGCCTAACTCACTTCGCGAGTTCATACCTTTTGAGATATAGATTACTGTTCGGGCAAGCAAGGCCGGGTATCTTAGCGGGATTCTTCGCTATGGTGTCTAGCTAGATTCGGTCTATTGAAATCCAGGCGATTTTCTTAACGGGATTCTTCGCTAGTCGAAGGAGTAAGTTCGCGTACCTTGCGATCTTGCGAACGTAGCGTACGACGAAAACCAGGGATGGAGCCAAGAATTGTTACGATCGTTCTACTCAGGTCGCTTACTACACCGTCTAGGTGGTCTAGTCTATCGTCTAAATTTCCCATCAACTTGGCGAGTTCTGGAGAAAGTCCACGAATTACAGAAGTTGTCTTAGGCAGCTCAGTAGTCAGCTCAAGCCCTAAGGTCCCAAGACGTTCTACCAAATCTCCAAGAGATAGGGCACTTTTGGCAAGCTCAGGCACGGATCCGCTAATCAGATCGATTATATCTCTTACCGAGTTGGCCGAAGTCTTCATCCCGTCGGCAGCGGAGTCAATCCTGGTTGCTGCAACGTCAATTGAAGTATTGATTTTATCAAGTTGTTTTCCCATCGAAGCGAGTTTCTCTGACAATTCTGCAATAGCCACTAAAGCTTCGGGTAGAGCTAGCGCGCCTTTGGTAAGAGCCACGACAATACGTCTGAGCTGAGTCATTGATTCAGTGACTCCATTGGAAATTGCTTCTGTTATATTGTCCAATTTATAAAGTACCATTCCAAAATAAAATCATCGTCAAATGATATCACATCTCATCTGGAGGCACTTGTCGAGTAGGCGGTGTGCTTGATATTGCGCTGGGAGGCGTATTTGGCTTGCAGCTCGAGCACTTTCCTGTAAGGGCGAAATGATGTTGGTCGATACTAAAGCCATATCGCTTGAGAATTCTAGAGGAAAGCTCAGCGGTTATATCTATATCAAGCTCGATCAATGATTCACACTTATCACAGCACAAGTGCCCGTGGGCCTGGTCAGCCAAGTGGTATGTAGCAGGTCCATGCCCGAGGTGCGAATGTATTAAAATACCCATCTTTTCCAACTCCTCTAGGTAGATCGGA
>JAKAVM010000095.1 GCA_021827485.1 Actinomycetes bacterium | reverse complement strand
GGCGTGGGTGTCTATTGTGAACGTGGAGCCTAAGGTGATTCTCCAATTGACTGAGCTCAATATCAAAATCAACCATCACTTATATGATACGGCTTAAACCAGCCAAGTAAAGGGATTAGCCTACAAAATTTCAGTTCGGCTAGGTGAAATCCTTGAGACTACTGGATCCACTCCAGTTTATTTTGCAACTCGAATTAGCCTCATTTTCAACTATCGAGCCTATGACCGATGCCTGTTCGCCATAGCGCTCAAGGAGAGAAACGGCTTTATGTCCACATCCCTTGCCAACAACTACGACCATTCCGATCCCCAGATTGAAAACTCTGGACATCTCGTCCATAGATATGTTACCCAACGATTGAATTTCATAGAAAATTCTTGGGACTCCCCAGGAACCAGCGTCAATTGTCGCGCTGAGTTCACTAGGCAAGACTCTTGGTAAGTTGCCGGGAATGCCACCTCCGGTGATATGAGCAATTCCGTGAACTTCGACTGAATGTATTAATTGCAGAATGCTCGGCGCGTAAATTCTAGACGGCAAGAGTAGTTCTTCAAGGAGGGTCCTCTGCGCACCCGGCCAAACTAACTCATCTAACTTTCGATTGGCTAGCTCAAGGAGTACATGTCGGGCAAGCGAGTATCCGTTACATCGAATCCCAGGAGAGAATACTCCAATCAACTCATCACCTAGTTCAACTCTTGACGGATCGAGCATCTTATCGCGCTCGACAATACCGACCGCAAAACCGGCCAGGTCGAACTTATAGTCAGTAACGGGGGGGTGCTCGGCGTTTCCAGGTGCGTGCTCTGGGGGGTGCTCGGCGTTTCCAGGTGCGCGCTCTGGGGGGTGCTCGGCCATCTCTCCACCAATAAGCGAACACTTTGCAATTTTGCATCCTTTAGCTACTCCCGAAACGATATCTTCAATAATCTCAGGATTTAGTCTCTCGACCGAAACATAATCGAGCATAAACAACGGCTCGGCACCCGTACATACCAGGTCATCAACACACATTGCCACTAGATCAATTCCGATTGTATTAAATATCCCTCCCTTGGATGCAATGTAAGATTTAGTACCTACTCCATCGGTAGACGATACCAGTACGGGATTATTATATTTACTCGCCTCAAGACCATAAAGTCCCCCGAAACCTCCGATTCCACTCAATACGTTCTTGGAATGAGTACCAGCAACCAGATCTCGGATTCGCTCAACTGATTCGTCCGCACCTTCTATATCCACACCGGCTGACTTATACGAAGCATCGTCCATTTTCAAAAAAGATTAATAAAACTATCAACTCACCGCAAGGCGACGCGATATTGAGTCAACTTTTACAGGAATTGGATAGTTGCCTGTTAAACAGGCATCACAGTTTCGTTTTCCTCCCCCAACGGCAAGTCTAAGATTGCTTAGACTTAGAAAAGCAAGCGAATCAACCCCAAGGAATTCTTCAATTTCTTTGTGCGATAGGTTAGCAGCTAACAGTTCATCGCGATTTGGAGTGTCGATTCCATAGAAACAAGGCCACTCAAAGGGTGGCGAGGAAATGCGAAGATGAACCTCTTTGGCCCCTGACTCGCGTAGCATACGTACCAGCGCTTTTGTCGTGGTCCCACGAACGATTGAATCATCAACAACTATGATCCGTCTATCTTCAATAGTACTCTTGAGGGGATTTAGTTTTCTACGTACGCCGTCGGCTCTAGCATCAGCTGAGGGATTTATGAAAGTCCGACCTATGTAGCGATTCTTTACCAAACCTTGACCGTATGCAATTCCACTGGCTTTTGCGTAACCTTCTCCTGCCGGAACCCCTGAATCTGGTACGCCCATAACAATATCAGCATCTACCGGTGACTGTTCGGCCAATAGTTCTCCCATCTTTCTTCGGGTCGCATTGACTTCCAGGCCATCCAATATTGAATCAGGCCTAGCAAAATACACATACTCGAAAATGCACAGTTTGGGCTCAATCTTATGAGGCGAAAACGGTTGTAAGGACCGAATTCCACTTGCACTTATTATTATCATCTCCCCTGGATCAAGTTCTCGAACTAGTTTTGCCCCGATTACATCCAAGGCCGGAGTTTCGGATGCAAGTACCCAACCATCTTCAAACTTTCCAAGACATAATGGTCTGAATCCATTTGGATCTCGTACTCCGATAATTCTAGTTGTATCCATGATAACGAACGAGAACGCGCCTTCCAACAAAGGCAACACCTCAAGACATGCAGTCTCTAAATCAACCGTCCGATCAATGGCATAACTTGAATCAACGATCCGTGGTATATCGGAATCAGCTACGGTATCGCCAAACCTAGATCCTTCGCAGGACGCAGCCAACATCTCGGCTACGAGATCGCTATCAGACGAAAGAATCCCCGGCAAGAGACCTAGCCTACTTAGCAGCATCTCTGTGTTGGTAAGATTACCATTGTGACCCATCGCAAAACCCGCTTCGCCCGAGGATCGGTATACCGGTTGAGCATTGTGCCAAGTCGAAGAGCCTGTTGTCGAATATCTGACGTGACCTATTGCCATGTCACCATCGAGGGTAGAAAGAGTTCTGTCGTCAAAAACAGAGGCGACAAGGCCCATGTCTTTTACAACAGTAATTGTGTTCCCGTCGCTGGCCGCTATCCCAGCTGATTCTTGACCACGGTGCTGAAGAGCAAAAAGGCCATCAAAAGCCATGTGCGCAACCGCATATCCCGGCCTGTATATGCCAAAAACTCCACATGCGTCGCGAGGACGCTCATAGAGCATTTGTCCTTTCACATATTTATAGTCTCACAATTTCACATGCAATGCCGAATTACTCTGGTAAAACAAGCCGACGTGCCCAAATTGTTGATCAAGCCTGGGTGGGTCCAGGCCACCAAACTTGAATAACGTCCCTAAATAGTTGAGCTAGCCTAGGTGGGTCTAGGCCACCAAACTTGAATAACGTCCCTAAATAGTTGAGCTAGCCTAGGCGGGTCTAGGCCACCTCAACTGATATGAAGTGCCTGGACTGGCAGTCTAAGCTGGTCAGGTGCCACCTAACCCAACATTATATAGAGTTATAATTGGTATAGTAAGCCTGGCTCTCTTGGGTGCAATTGCATGGGCTATTGCCTCGTCTGGTTCCAATAATCTACCAAGTTCCTCAGGTCAGGCTGGCCTGGTAAGCGGTAGGTCTTTTCGACAATCTTCTCTAGGACTAGGTCCCGCCAGCCCGGGGGCCCCCAGCCCAAGATCAAAAAGAACTGACAAGTTTCTGCATACCCATACTTCAGTTTCTCCCAGCACTAGCTCGACAAGCGATATAAGTACGTCGAGTATCGCACCAATCTCGCTCAACTCAGTTATGTGGTCTCAAGTAGCCTACCCGGGAACATGTAACTCAGTTACAAATTCTTTTGCCGTCGACCAAGTCCAGTTCATGAACCCCGACCCGTACACTTCGCTAGCAATCGTTCAGGTCCAATGCGGCTCTGGAAGCCAGCCGATAGGGCTCTATGTTTATGATTCAGCGGTTAGTTCAACGGACCCACAACTTTCGCAAACCCTTATCCCTTTATCACAAAACGTAGTTGGACGTAATCTAAGAGTGGTTGGTAACCAAGTATCCATCGGGGTGAGTAGCGCCAACCCCCAGATTCAAGGGGCTTGTTGTGCAGGCCTTTCATACCTTCTTTCCTGGATTTGGTCCCAAGGGAGTTTCCATTCGAATTAGTTCCTTGTGTGACTTGTTGGGGGGCTGACTTCAGGACCAGCTTCAGGGCTGACTTCGGGGCTGACCAAGACCGAGCCGCAAGCCTACGACTTTAGTCGTGGGTCAAGGATCGCCCATCGATGTCATACCCCTTTGGTAAACTTTCCTCAGATGTCCCATCGCTATCGCCTCTATCCAACCGATATTCA
>JAKAVM010000107.1 GCA_021827485.1 Actinomycetes bacterium | reverse complement strand
GTCACCCGATGCGGCTATACCGTGACGTGGGACGATAGGAATGGTCGTGTCGGCCACTATGACTCTTTGCCCTGAAATTACCTAGTTCGATAATTTTCACTTGCACCCCCAGACAATCTGCTGTAGTGTCACTCTTAGTACTTGACTGACCTCGTAAGGCAAGTCAGGTCGGGGATAATTGAGGGAGTGAGAGGGGAGCAGTGATGGGCATAATTGAGAGGGAGCCAGGGAGCCAGGGAGCCAGGGAGCCAGGCTAAGAGTATGTCAGGTCCGATGACATTGCGTCGTTGCCTGGGTATATTTCGACTACCAAATCGAGCATTAGTAGTTCTAGCAATAGTTGGACTAATAAGTCTCATCCCCATTCAAGCCTCCCAGGCTAGTACTAGCTTGGCTCGGGTGAGCCGTCATCAATCCTCACGTCATCTCAAAATTGCTCTAGCAAAAAACTACGCCACCACATCAGCCCATCACCAAGCTAAGTATGGCTTACTTTATACTCACGCCACTTCGACCCAGCCACCACCTTGTTTTCAAGCTATCTCAATTTCAGGCCAGCTAATCTGTAGTCTTAGCGTTCCACAAGGCCCGACTCTAGATCCCCCAACTACTTGGTCGACAATTTATACTTCGGCTACACCTGGATCGGGATTTTTCAACATCTCTTGTATTGACGTAAATGACTGCATATCAACCGGAGAAGCTGGGGCTAGTTCAACCACTGGTACGCCATTAGTTGCTATAACCCATAATGGCGGATCGACTTGGGTCGAGCACCAATTTTCCAATACAGGCATTATGACGAGTGGTGTTTGTATGTCATCAACAAGTTGCGTTGTTGGAGGAGGAGACGATATTACTGGGGCAACTCCTCCAGCGCCCTTTGTCTATACAACCAATAATGGTGGAACTAGCTGGGTTAGCTCAACTCTTCCAAGTGGATTTCTTGGTGTTGTAATAGGACTTGACTGTCCAAGTCCAACTGAGTGTTTCATGTTGGCACAAGGCAGCACTACTACCTATGCTCCCTTGCCAACAATCTTAGAATCCACAGACGCTGGCGCTAGTTGGAACATTATCTACCAGGCAACGTTCGATACTATTTTCCCAACCCCAACAACAAATATCTCATGCATAAGCACTACTCAGTGCACCGCAGTTGTTACTGAACTTGGAGGTGGAGGCACGACAAGCCCATCAATAACGCCTGAGGCTCTTGTCACAACAGACGGTGGAACTTCTTGGTCGGTCAATCCAATGGGTCCGACTGAACTGGCCAGTGTAGCCCCTCTCCCAGAGATGGCAATATCTGTAACGTGCCCTAGTGTTAGCCTTTGCATTGGATCAGGAGAGCAATTTCCCTTTAGTTTTACCAGTTCGGGCAATAAATCCGGTTCAGGCGTAATTTGGATTAGTACAGATGGTGGTGTTAGCTGGACTTCTCAACTAATTGGACCTGCCCCCACCACAAGTAATGGATATATTACAACCGCAATAAACTGTGTTACTTCTACCTCTTGTGTAGTCGATGAAGACTCATATGTAATTGATCTTGTTGGGACCGAACAATATCTTGTTCCAACAGGTGGCTTATTCCAAGTTAGCTCTAACGCAGGATCAACCTGGACCTCGCAGGCAGCTCCGGCTCCACCGCTAAGCACAGAAGGAACGCTAGTTGCAGGAGTGAGCTGTATAAGTGCAACCAACTGTCTTGCAAGTGGGGGAGTAGGTAACGCAACACCTGGTACTCCATCAATCGCAGGAGAAATTTTCCAAGGATCAACTTCGACAGCCGCCCCAACTATCACCAGCATTTCACCAACGTCAGGCCCTACAGCAGGTGGGACAACAGTTACAATAACCGGAAGCGGCTTCACAGGAGCTACATCGGTTGACTTTGGAAGTGTTGGCGCAACCAGTTTTAATGTTGTCTCAGATACGCAAGTGTCAGCCATATCACCGCCTGGCACGTCAACTGTTGATGTAACTGTCACAACGCCCAATGGAATAAGCGCAACAAGCACAGCCGATAAGTTTACCTATCAGGCCGCCCCAACTATCACCAGCATTTCACCAACGTCAGGCCCTACAGCAGGTGGGACAACAGTTACAATAACCGGAAGCGGCTTCACAGGAGCTACATCGGTTGACTTTGGAAGTGTTGGCGCAACCAGTTTTAGTGTTGTCTCAGATACTCAAGTTTCAGCCATATCACCGCCCGGCACGGGATCTGTTGATGTTACCGTCACAACACCCAATGGAATAAGCGCAACAAGCACAGCCGATAAGTTTACCTACACAGTCGGTCCAACTATTACTTCAATCTCACCAACTTTGGGTCCCACAACGGGTGGCACGACAGTTACCATAACAGGCACAGGATTTACTGGTGCCACCGCAGTTGCCTTTGGGACAACGATGGCGGCTTATTCCGTTATTTCTTCAACTCGGATTCAGGTTATTAGCCCCCAGAATGCTTTCGGAATCGTCGACATAACTGTCACAACACCCAATGGAACCAGTGCTACAAGCACAGCCGATAAGTTTACCTATCAGGCCGCCCCAACTATTACTAGTATCTCTCCAACGTCAGGCCCTACAACCGGGGGCACAACAGTTACCATAACAGGCACAGGATTTACTGGTGCCACCGCTGTCGCCTTTGGGAGCATTGGCGCCACCAGCTTTAGTGTTGTCTCAGATACTCAAGTTTCGGCCATATCACCGCCTGGGACGGCAACAGTTGATGTGACTGTCACAACACCCAATGGAACTTCATCAACAGGTTCGGCTGACCAATTCTCATATCTTTCTCCCGTTCCCAATTGGCAGCCAATTACGGCAGCGCCGTCGCCTTCGGGCCGTGTTTTTGCCGTCTCTACATACGATCCCAACACACATGCAGTGCTTCTATTTGGCGGAGCCGCGGTACAGCCGGATGGAACGTATAAAGTGTTAGGTGACACCTGGTCATGGAGCGGAAGCTCATGGTCCCAGCTCAATCCGCTGGCGAGTCCACCTGCTAGGGCTGGCGCGTCGATGGCTTATGACCCATCTTCGGGTACGGTCATTCTATTTGGAGGACTTACAACCTCAAATGGCAATTTTCAAACACTCAATGACCTGTGGAGTTGGAACGGACGAACCTGGAGCCAGTTGTTTACGAATATTGGACCATCTGCCCGGACCGAGGCTTCAATGGCATATGACGTGGCTTCACGATGCTTTATCCTTTTTGGGGGAATGGCGTTGAACCAAGGCATTCCTGCCCTATTGAACGACACTTGGGAGCTTTGCGGTCGAAAGTGGACGCAACTTGAATCAACTGTCAGTCCCACTCCGCGCTCGGCCGCGGCCAGCACATACGACCCACAGGTTAGGGGTATTGTTCTGTTCGGCGGCCTTGGGAGTCAAGCACTTGGGGATACTTGGCAATGGGTAGGCGGAAAGTGGGTTAAACAAGATCCGTCGGTCTCTCCACCAGCTCGAGCAGGAGCGAGCGCCGCCTTCGATGCTCAGACGAATGAAGTCATTTTGTTTGGTGGCGCTCCGACTCTTCTCTCCACTCAGTTGGACTCGGATACGTGGAGCTATGACGCAACTACGGATAGCTGGAAGCAGCAGTCTCTTGTGCCGCAAGTTCAACACTCCAGATTAGCTGGCAGAAGTGATCAAAGCACCGTCCAATATGAATTCAGTACCAGTGAAGCGGTGTGGATGCCCAACTTAGTGAGCCACTCATCAGCAACTAGCGGCACACCGGGAGCGCGCTTGGGAGCTTCAATGGCATTTGATCCCTCTACAAATCAGGTTGTGCTTAATGGAGGATTCACTGGTTCACCGATTCAGTTACTAGACGGGGTCACGTACTCTAAAGTCCGTTATGCACCGCCTACACAGATCCCCCCGCCTGGCGGAACAATTGTTACACCGAAGGATGTAAATGTAGCTTTGGATCAGATCCAGCTCCTTGACGATACCTGGACATTCCAGAACGGCAAGTGGACGCAACAAGCAATAAGTCCAGGCCCACGAAGGGCTGCAGTGTTTGCCACTTTTCAAACAAACGTAGATCCGAGTTATCAGCAGGATCAACTTCAGCAAGGAAACGATACATTCTCAAGCGGGCACAACGATGTCTTACTTTTTGGTGGGCAGGCCGCCGATGGCACCCCACTTGGCGACACGTGGATTTGGAACGGATCAACGTGGAATCCAACCGAGGGACCTTCTCCTTCACCAAGATACGGTTCGGCGGCGGTGTCGCTACGCGGCGGCGGCGTTCTCGTCTTTGGTGGCGTTTCCACCAACGGGGCAGCGCTGTCTGACACATGGGTGTGGTCTGGGTCTGCGTGGGTGAAAAAAACACCGCCTGGTCTAATTCCAGCGGCACGAAGTTTTGCAACTCTTATCGATATTTCGACGCACCCGAATGGCCGGTCTTCGTTAGAGACCTGTGGGATTCCACAAGGGAAGTCCGGAATAGCCCTATTATTCGGAGGCAGAGATAACAGTGGGAATATTTTGGATGATACATGGGAATGGGATGGAAATCAGTGGTACCAATGCCATCCACTAAATTCGCCATCGCCCAGATACTTAGCTGTTGGCATATCAGCGGTCGCGGACTGGGGCAATGGGCAACCTCGCGATCCGCAATCCAGTGATAATGGGGAAAAGTTCGATTCGATTATTTTTGGGGGTACCCTGGAAGAAGGCTATGTTTCATCAGAAACTTGGGCTTGGGACGGGAATACATGGCTACGAATTCACACGTCGGTTACACCACCTGCCAGAACCGGTGGTGAGTCCTCTTCATCGCGGATGGCTGATTGGAGTAGCTTGAACACTTCCTTTATGACAGGCGGTCTATCTCAGTCTGGAGGTCTGCTATCGGATCTCTGGTTATGGAACGGGACCAGTTGGTTGCAGCAAACTACTGGTGCTCCTGGAACGTACCAAGGCGGTATGGCAGTCGGACCCAATGACACCATTATGCTTTTCGGTGGATCTCTGACCTCGGATCCGCCAACTGATCAGAATTCCGCATGGGAATTCGATGTGGATGCTAGGAATATTGGATGAAGATAGGAACGAACTCTGCGCGCTTTCTTTCTATCTCCGTCATTTCTGTCGCTGTCATTTGCGCCACCGTTGGCGCGTCAATCACAACAAGCGGTCGTTTACGTTCTCAGACGGAAGCCAAACATGCGGCCTGCGAACTTAGCGACGTTAGTGTGAGCCAGGTGCGGCAGTTTCCAGATGTTGCCTCTGTTCTAGGCTATGGGCAGCTTAGTGGCAGCGAGTTTACCCTAAAAAATTCGGGTGTTAGAACATGCACAATCGTCGGTTACCCTCAGCTTAGTGTGTCGAATGGGTCCGGTATAGATTCTGAGATTGCAGATATAAATGGACTCCCGTGGTATCACTCGAAGTCCACTATCAACACTCTCAAGCACGACGAAGCGGCATTGATTCTTATTGTGTATCCTAAGGCAGCATACTCGTTAGCAGCTAGCAGCGCATGTAATTTAGGTACGACGCTGTATTTCGCATTCAATAAAATTGTGGGAAAGATTCTCGTTCGACGAAGTAAACTCATTCGTCTAATTGCCAATGCATTGCTGTGTAGTACTTATGCGATGGTTAGTCCAATCGTTCCACAAGGAGATTCCGATACGTTATTACCGACGGTAATGGCGAGAAAATCTTTGAAGCTGGGAAAGGTCATGACCATGAAAAATGGAGTACCGACACAAATAAGTGTCGGTACTATTATCGCCTCGGGCACGTCGGTGGGTGCTGGCGTATGCGATTTTAATCAACCAGTATCTGTAGGTGGAGAGGTTGGTATTCGATCCCAAGAGGTCCCGCCCGATATTTCAGTCGCAATCAATGCTCAATGCCAGGCTTACGTTGAAAGCATCGGGCCAACCGTTTCGATGCCACTGACCGCTCCATCACGAATTCAATCTACCATTTCGCCGCCGACATCGATTTCTCCGTCACATAATTAATAGAGTAATCCACCAACGATTGAGAAGGAAGTTCATCTTATGATAAAGACAGTTCGAGTCCTCAAAAGAATATTTCAAGATTGCAACCGAATGTCTTCCACCGAACCATCTCGCGCCAGGATGATCCAACGGACGGGCCGATGCAAGGCAATCGTTTTAGCTGGAGTTAGCGTAGGAGTTCTTTTCTTACTTGCTAGCTGTACACCAGCTCCACCCTTGACTGTTTATTCTGGGTACGTCAAGTCCACTGAGTTGGAACAGTTCGGAGTTACTGCGACAGAAGTTGAGATGCCTTGGGGGTGGAACCAGACAGGGTATGGACCAGAATTTACGGAAAGCAACCCGTTTCCCGAGTGGGGCGGGTATTGTTATGTCTCAGCCTTTCCAGGTTGGAGCATCGATTCGTGTGACAACAGTACCTTCTATGATTCTCTTTCTGACGAAGTTGGCGAAAATGTCTGGGGCCATTTTCATAATGATACATGCCCATTTATTTTTGCAGACCAACATTGCAACTACACCTTGTCTGGGCAAGCATATGATACTCCGAATATATATGAGTACTGGTGTAGCCTTATCGGTGAAGTTCCTGCTATCTGGAAAGGATTGCACTGTGCTGGCAATATCGTTGTTTCTGCAGTTTATGGATAATTCTGGATCTTATGAATGAACGGACGCGGGCCGTCAAACGGTGGTTGTATGGAGCTACTGCTTGTGCGTTAGGAATTGGCATAACCGAAGAACTTACTTTTACAGGCATCTGTCAAGTACCTGTCAACCAAGGTGTTGTAATGATTCCCAACCCTATAATGATTCCCAACCCTGGTACGAATGTAACGACGGGGAGCTGCAATGTGCATCAACCCTTAGGTGTGGAACTTCTTTGGTTTGTTCCAGTAATACTTCTACTCATGGTAGTCTTCGGAGATACTCTGCCACGCGCACGGCTCTGGTTGCGACCCTTCCTTTTTGGATTATTAGTAATTTGGGGGTTTGTTGCAATTTGGGGTATGTTGCTGGACTTATTAGGAATTGGCGTTACCTTGATGATGTATTTGGGTATTACGTTAGATGCGAATGAAGAGCGAATGGCAAGAAAACGAAAGCTTCGCTAAGTCTCATTCCTATCAACTCATGGGTGGATCAATACAAGGCGAATAGGCTAAGCGGTACAAACAAGGAACACCCTAAACCCAACTTTACATAATGGAAATTATCGGCGGGCGATATATGGTCAGGGGGGAGTGTTCCAACAGGTTAGATGTAACACCAACTAGGCACTCTTGGCTAAGCCTACTTGTCCTTTGATGAGTTTGATGTCGCCTTTTATTTCGCGTAAGTCTTTCACGACTTCATCGACCCTCACACCCATCTGATCAATCCTTGAACCCATCTGATCCATTCTCACACCCTTCTGATCAATTCTTGCCGTTTGGGCTTGAATGTCTGTTATCAGCTCCGTCTTGACATTAGTGATCTCTGATCTCAGTTCCACCCTCATCTGATCAATCGTTGTCTTGATTGAGCGACGCTCAGTCCTGGCGTCAAAGAAGAATCCAGCCAACCCAACAATTATTAGCGCGACAAGCGTCCACGCAACTGCAACCATATGGATTATTATATCGCGAGATCTTATTGAGTTCGAGTTTTTCTTGGTAGTGTAATTGTTTCGGGAAAACACATGAACAACTATCTGGTAGAGGTGGCAAATAATTATGGAATAGGCAGTAATGCGTTACGGGAATATTCAATAATGGATGCAGGAGCGTTATGATGGAATCAAGACAGCTGGCAACCACCCGCGCAGTGAACTGATTGTTGCCAAGGCCTCTGCGTTTTCAAGGTCGCCGCTTGTGAGTACCCGCTGTCCTACAGCCCCTGTCGTTATTAGGTGATCTCTCGCTATGCCGGGGAGCAGACCGCACTCTACGGGGGGAGTCCACCAGTTGCCATCGAGTAGGATGACGATATTTGCACGCGTCGTTTCGGTCACCTCGTCTGCAAGATTAACCAGTATGACATCATCAGCTTCGGGGTGGCGTTTAGCGCGCCGGAGGTACGGTGAACGATCAGTGGTTTTGTGGAAGTAGAGCGGGTCGCTATTATCAATTGGTTCATCATCAATTGACAATCGCAGCGGGACACTGAATGGACTCCTTAAAGGTTCGGTCTCAACGTCTAGGGTGCCATCAGAGCTTAGAATTAGGCGTACACGCCAGAGTCCAATAGGGTCCTCTACTAGAACATGGTCGTGTAAACTCCTGTCTTGAACTAATTGCTTGGTCGCACGCTCCAATTTGAGACGAGCCTCTGCTAGCGAAAAGGGTATTTTGAAGTAGTTCGCCGAAGCGTTCATTCGTGCGATGTGGTGGTCCAAATTTCTCAGTCCATCTTTCACGGAAAAACGCATTGTTTCGAAAAGCCCGTCAGGTTGAGGGCGGTGGGTGAGAATTGCTGTCTTGGCCATGAGCTCATCCCACTCCCAGCAATCATTTGAGTCGACAGTGATACCGCCCCCCACCCCATAATGAGCAATTCCTGTTGTTTTGTCAATCGTAGTGGTTCTAATAGCGACGGCAAACCGAGAGCTAAATCCATCACTGTCACTAGCTACCAATCCGACGGCACCACAATAGACACCGCGCGGCGAGGACTCAAGGTCTGATATTAGTTTCATTGTAGAGGCTTTTGGGGCTCCCGTTACAGACCCGCACGGAAAAAGCGCGGTGAAAATATCACATAGGTCAGTGCCATCAACCACAAGTCCTTGTATTGTTGAAGTAAGTTGCCATACAGTGGGGTAGCGCTCGCATGCAAGAAGATTTTCGACCTCTACCGAGCCTGCCTTGGCAATGCGGCCAATATCGTTACGCACTAGGTCCACAATCATAAGATTTTCGGCGCGTTCTTTACCTGAAGCAACTAACGCTTTAGTCACTGCATTATCTTCAGCGGGGAAGCGACCCCTTTTTGCAGTTCCTTTCATTGGTCGGCTAATGATTGTCGTACCATCGAAGGAGAAAAATAGCTCAGGGGAGGCGCAAGCTAGGACGAAAGTATCTGTCTCAAGGTAGACATTGTAGGCACCACTCTGGGCAGTAACGAGTTGGCGATAAAGGTCAATTGGATCACCATTAAAGTCACAGGTAAGGCGAGTTGTGAAGTTAGCCTGGTAGGTCCATCCTGAAGCGATCTTTTCCTTGATGGCCTTGACCGCATCGGCATGGTCATCTTTGCCGACCTCTGGCGCCCAATTGAGGAATGTGTAGGAAACTGGTTTTCGGGGTGGATCGACACGCTTTTTACTGGCGAATAGCACGAAGAAAGCTAGTGGCAGCGTGGATTCTGGCTCTATGGATCGGACCATGAGCGAAGGGTCAAAGCCTGGCGCCGCTTCGTACGAGACAAAGCCTGCGGCAATTAGGTTGCCAGAGCGGACTGCGTCCTCAACCATGTTGAGAATTCCAGGTACATCCTTTGCCTCCCAAGCGCTGAACGTTCCACGCTCATCAACCAACTCGTAGCAGTCGCCTGTAACAAGGTCGTCAAAACGTGCCCGCACAGTCACGCTCATTCTCCTTTCCTATTTGGAGCAGTCTAGCTAAATTACCTGGTGACGACTTCTTTAGAGATGTTTGAAGGATACACAAAACGCCGATAATGGCCGTTATGTAAAGTTGATGGCTCTTTAGTTTTGAGAGAACAGCTCGCAAGCGATTAGGCCTTCTTAGTTAGGTTAGCTGAGTCTCGTTTCCACCTGAAATAGGAGAAAGTGTAAAGCGGGGTCAAGTCCTATCAAATCGGAAGTTCGTCAGAGATTATCGGCGACACACTTGGCATGGATGCGAGTACTATCTGACGGACCCTGAAACGGCAAGGTGTGACCAAAATCAAGCCGCAAGCCGACGACTTCAGTCGTGGGTCAAGGATCGCCATTGATGACCCAAAATCCCTATATCGGGGACCCGATCTGTATAAGAGTCACACCCCTAATGTATACTCTTTGTTGTCGGTGGTGAGAACCAAGCTACCAACAATTAGCAGTACCGCCCGGAGCTTTGGCTTCGCGCATACCCCAGGACCTGGGGCATGGCATCGGAGAAACAACCGATGTTGCTCGCACAAGTCCTCTTTGAGGCAGCGAGAACTTCTAAAGTGGAGGCAGCGTAAGTTGTCGCCACCAAGGGAATCCCACGACTTTAGTCGTTGGGAGGAGGTCAAGATGAGGGATTACCTAAGCAGGGACTCAACTCAGTGGAATTGTTGACATTATTACTAATATGGGTTAATATTTACAGCAGAGAATGGGGACTGCGGATGCGGGCCCCATTCTTATTTTCTTGGCAAAATTGAGATACCGATATTTTCCCAACGTCCATTTATGTTTCTGACTTTTGAAAAAACGCTGTCATAACTTAATTGTTGCCCAACTCGTTCCGGCTTATTTAGGTAATGTCTAGCAATCGGCGAAGCCACCATATCAGCTATTTGCAGACCTGCTATATTGTCAGATTTTTGCTGGAACTGAATAGAACTGTCAAGTTTTAGCTTAAGTTCGGCGGACCGAACTTTGTTAGTTCCTTCAACTCTGGCAGTAAGATAGGCGATTTCTAATTGATTGTCTAAAACGCTATTTCTGCTCTCAGCTACGATGCGTCCTTTTTGATTCTCCGAAAGATCAGATATTAGACGATTCACCAGATTATCAAAACTAAGAGCCTGTCGCGAATATCATCGCAGCGCGATCTACACTTTCTCGGTTTCGGTCAACCGGCGTAATAACATGCGAGCATGGGCAGCCCATATAAAACCCACCGTGACTTGTGGATCGCGTTCGTAGTCGATCTGCAAGCGTCGATTGTTCATGAGCCACGACCATGTGCGTTCTACGAGCCACCGGCGAGGAAGAACTTGAAAGGAGTGATCGACGATTCTCTTGACGACTTCGGCCACGATGCCCTTGGCACGGCAGGCATCGTGGAAAGCGTTCTTGAAACCACCATCACACCAGAGCTTTGCCAGGCGTTTGCTTGATGGTGAGACTTTCTCGACTGCCGCTATACCTCCGACATTGTCGGACACACTGGCTGCAACGACAACAACACAGATGAGAAGACCAAGGGTGTCGACAATTCCAAAGACCTTTCTTCCCGATACCTTCTTACCAGCATCATATCCTCTGTTTTCCCTGGTAACAGTAGCCGCTCCCCGAACGGAGCGTGCATCAATGGCTCCGGCCGAGGGCTCTGGGTTGCGACCCTCGGCCTCCCTCACCAATTCGCGAAGGCGCTTGCATACCTTCTCCCAGGTTCCGTTGTTGGACCACTTTTGGTGGTAGCGATGAACGGTGTTCCAGTGGGGATAGCAAGACGGCAAGGCCCGCCATTGGCATCCCGTCGCAGTGACATAAAAGATGGCATTGACGATGTCACGCTTGGACCACTTGGTGGGACGTCCCACCAAGCTTTGACCGGAATAGGACGGGAAGAGGTCGCAGACAAATTCCCACTCCTCGTCGGTCAGATCCCCATGTACCGTCCGCCATGTTGAACTCTTGTTAAGCTCTTGTGTATCCATCAGCCCACGATATGCCATAGCAGTCCACAAGTGGTGGATAACCAGTCACCTACCTGGACTCATTTAGCCCACAGGCTCTAAGAAGATATGGATCTTTGGCTTCAAGCCCATAATTGGCAAAATGTTTACTCTTCATAATGACACATGCCACAATTTTGATTTTGCTACGCTCCAGGAAAAGTTCAAAACCCCTATAGAACGCTCGTCGGAAGTCAGAGTCTAGGAATTTCATGTAAAGGTCATTATGGGCGGTTTGCGGATGGGTCATCTCTTGTGAATGAAACACGATGTCTTCGGTATCAAAATGCCGCTTCTTGAAAGTATTCAGAGAAGCAGATAACTCCCCGTCATGGTATTCCTGGTCAACAATGACTCCTGACAGTACAAAAATAGGATAAGACTTATCGATCTTTGAGAGGCTGTGATCACCAGTTTCATCAATGTATAAAACTTTCATTGTGCTGCTATTATCCCACAAACATTCAATACCAATACGATTTGCCCAACCAAGCCAGATGTAATCATCAAGAGGCGCGTACGGTGGTCGTCACTCCACCTTAGTTTTTCGTTCCTGTGAGATCTATTCACTCGCTAATGCTAGAAGAGCAGAAGCGCTGAAGTTGAAGCAATCGAGTCGGTTGCAAGAGCAACTCTTGGGTATATAAGTGCTCGCATTAAACATCCTGATCTTGCACAGATAGTTAGAAATCTATTGCGTGATCGTGAGGCTAGGAAGGGTTCAAGTGCACAAACAAGAGATTGCTGAACTACTAGAGTCGAGGTTGCCAAAGATGAAATGGATGTTGCAACTTACAGCACAAGTCTCGGTTGAGTTGTAAATCTAAGCAGCCTTACTGCCCCGACCAGTTAGTTCTTCATGCTTCTTAAGACGATCATGCCCCCAATACAAACTCGTACTTCGATTGAGAACTCGCGATATAATAATTTACTTGGTTGTGGTTGCTTGGACGCTTGTTGCAGTAATACTCGCTGGGATGGCTGGGTTCTTCTTTGATGCCAGGACTGAGCGTCGCTCGATCAAGACAACGATTGATCAGATGAGGGTGGAACTGAGATCAGAGATCACTAATGTCAAGATGGAGCTAAGAACAGACGTTCAAGCCCAGACGGCCAGAATTGATCAGACGGTTGCGAGAGTGGATCAGATGGGTCCAAGAATTGATGAAGTCGTGAAAGACATAGGCGAAATAAAAGGCGACATTAAAAACATCAAAGGACACATTGGCTTAGTCAAGACTGCCTGGTTAGCGTTACATCTAACCTGTTGGAACACTTCCCCCTGACCATATATATCGCCGGCCGATAATGTCCATTATGTAAAGTTGGGGTGTTGCCTTCCGTTGTGTCTCAAAAGCAATCTCAGCGCACGAAGCGCAAGAAATAGATTCTAGCCTTTACATCGTATCGAAAAAATGCTCATCCGTCGGCTGCAAATCCATCTATGGGAGCCTGAGGAATTATTCCGCTCGCTGGAAGAGATCCGACATAACTGGCATCGCCGAAACTAAATACTCCGCCATCGGCACCTGCTAGCCAGTACCCGAGTCCGTCTGATGTTACAGACATCCCTACAACCGGACTTGCAAGGCTAGTGTTGCCCATAGAGCCATAGAAGTGAGCATCTCCGTAAGCAAAGATTCCACCGTCAGAGGCGACAAACCAGTACCCTTTCCCATCTAAAGTTGGTGTCATTGCAATTGCTGGCTTATCAAGCTTGATATTTCCGGTTGAACCATAGAAGTTTGCATCTCCATAGGAAAATACTCCGCCGTCTGAACCGAGCAACCAATAACCCTTTCCATCAGGGGTGGCAGCCATGTTTACAATCGGGGCTCGCAAATTGAGATTGGACTGGTTAGGAGATCCATAGTCTTGGGCATCTCCTGCTGTTATGACCTGTCCTGCCGAAGTTGCAAGCCAGTATCCTTTGCCATCGGGAGTTGAAACTATCGAGACTACAAAACTAGTAGGATTTGCACTTGGGTAATATGCTTGGGCAGTTCCTAGTGCATCTACGTATCCGATCGCATTTGTAATCCAGTAACCAGTTCCACTTGGTATCACTGCCATTGAAGTTGCCGAGCCTAGATTGACTCCATCGCCATAAAATAGAGCTGAACCAAAGTTGTAAACTTCACCATCAGATCCAAGCATGTAATAACCCGGGCCAGCTCCAGGGGCAATGGTAAGAACACTTGAATCTGTAACTTCACTAGTGCCTTGAGGGGTCATTACTGATACCGCAGTTCTGCCTAGAGATGAATTACTAGGCGAACCATAGGCTGTAATAGAAGTGTCTGAGTTGACAGTAAAGCTAGAAGCAGGAGTATCTCCAAAATAGACCGCCGTGGCACCAGTAAAATTACTTCCCGTTATTGTAAATGGTCCCTGTGTGTTGTTCGTGACGATAGTGGGTGTAATTGAAGAAATTGAGGGACCATTAGCGTTGGTTTGCAAAGTTATTGCGTAACTATTTGGATATCCCGAATTGCTATAGCCTGTTCCAACCGACATACAGAAAGTTGTAGATGGACATAATAGTCCTTCTGTTTGGAACTTACCATACTGGAAAATCGGAGCTGGAGGGGACCAACTGATACCAGAGAACTGTTCCACAGTCCCAGACGCTGTGCTCGCCAGACAAAACACGTTCGACGCGCACGTCAATTGAGTAAATTGGTTCGAATCATCGATCAGAGTTGCTGCCGTCCACGAGTACCCATTGAAAGTGGCCATGAAATCAAGATAGGTCATATTTATACTGTAGCCAAAATTCGGCCAGGTGCCCGGCAAAATAATACCATTAGTTCCTATCGCCATACAATAGTTAGAAGATGTACATGAAAGTAAAGGTAGTCCTACGGAGATACCCATTGATGACGTAATAGGAAAGAAGTCTAAACCACTGACGGAATGCCATCCCGTCCCGTTGAAAACACTCGAACTATTTGAATTCACAATCACGCAGAATGTCCGACTAGTGCAGGAAAGACGACCGAACTCCGGAAGGCTGGCAGGAATCGACCAACTGATGCCGTCAAAAGTGCTCCAGGTAGTAAACCCAATTGCCATACAAAAAGTTGGACTGACGCAAGATATATTCTCTATAGATCCGATTCCAATATTCTGAGGACCCGACCATCCCGTCCCGTCGAAATCAAAAACACGGCCGGATGAATCGGCAAGAATACAAGAGGAAGGGCTACTGCACGAAATGGCACTAGGAGCATCGAATAGAGGAAAGGTTATTCCTGAGATAGGAGAAGGCGAACTCCATGTTGAGCCATTGAACTCGGAAACTGACCCATCCCTATCAGCTGTCATGCAAAAGTTCGCGTTTGCACATGAGACTAATGCAACACCTTCCCCATTTGTGTCGAAGATTACAGGAGTTGACCAACTCACGTTCGATGTGGTTGACGCTGCAACGACGGAGGTAATTGGCAGAAAGGCGAGCACCCCTACAATCAGACCAAGGATGTCAAGGTTCATAAAGTGTCGCCGATAAGCACATCGCGATCTAACTCCTAGTGGTGTCGCTCGCAAATGCATAGCGCGTTATTCAACCTCCTTCCTAAAAATTTGCCGTATGGAACTTATACAGTGTTGAACTAATCACGATCGCGTTTCCAGACGGAAACCTCGATCAACAAGAAAAAGTCCCCGACACCGTAGTGGCCCCATTGGAGGAGGTGCTTGTTCCAGAAAATGAGCCTGCTGTCCGCTTGTTCTGTAATGTCACTAAAGCGTTTGAGATATTGATCGCCAGCTTATTCTGATAGATTGAGATTACCCCTTCCCTATATGTGCCGTCTGAGGAGACTGGATCAGCTGATGAGAAACTACCAGGCAAACCTTGATGATCGACCAAAAGCCCAAAATACGGGTTTGAGTTCCGAGCTGAAGTTTCTTCGGCACTAGCTGTCGGATCGAGAGAGTTGATAACAATAATTTGTGTTCCTATAAACAATTCAAAAGAAGATGAGGAAAGTATGCATGTTCCTCCGGTGAATGATATCGTTTTGGATCCAACAGTGACTGTGGCATTTGCTTTGCCACAAAATCCATCAAGCTCGATCGCGCTGAAATAACTTGCTCCACATCGGCGAGCCGTATGCGGTCTGGTGCTTTCTTGAAAATTCAACTGTCCTTTGGCGGCACTTCCGCTGGTAGATGATAACCCCAACGTGCTTGACTTACCATGGCTACTCTCGTTCGCTTGATGTCCGTTTGTGCATGCCGTCACGACTAGCACTACCGAGGCAAGCATTAGCCTTGCCTTCAAGCTTCGTTTTCTATTTATGACGCCAGTTGGATCCCTGTGTTTCATTTCTAGCTCAGCCCAAAATCGTATAACGATAAAATACCAGTCTCCGTCACGGGTAGGCCTGGTGTGGTATCGAGACGATTTGTAGAAATCACATGAAAACTATTTCCATCCCAATAAAAGGATGGCATGTCTGGACCATAGCCACATCCGCCTGATGATGTTAATGGGAATTGGTTATTATTATTCACTATATAATCGAAAGTACCAGGGATTGATGGATCGGGAGTCCCGCGGATGCCCCTAGTTGATTGCGCCAACAGCACCTGGATACGATCTCCAAGGTTGCACGCCCAGGCCGTGTCTGTAGTCGCCTCGAAGACCATATATACATTATTCGGGTCCGTAGATTCTGCAGCATACTCCAGGCGACCCGGTCCACCTTGGAACTCAGTATCTATCAATGGGCCTGCTGGTGCCGTCCTAATTAAAGTTGCCCAGTTCGCATCTGGTGTAACGGGTGTTTGAACGCTTGAAATATCACAAGGATCCCCCGTAACAGATTGATTATTTATAGCGCAACCTGGTTCAACCATATCGCTTGGAACTGCTGTATCCCATTCATAGGACGTCATGACGTAAAACCCATCTCCTCGGTTCCCGTTACCATTTACTCCATTATAAAGTTCGAAGGTAACAACGATTCCATCGACAACATCGCATACTCCTGTAGTCGTGGTCGAGTTCGATGCACAAGAAGATGGGTTTGGATTTGCATCCACGTGGATTGTCGGTACACTTAACCCTAGGTTTTGTGACAAGTTCTCATTTGGATTGATCAAAGGATAGTCCATTAACCGACGAAAATTAGTCCACGTGTATCCACCATCAGTACTATCCGCCATCCCGATAAAATCATTGTCGTATTGGCCCGTAACTGGGTCGATGTTGTTTCCGCACTCAGCTTGCGCTACTGGGGATCCGACATAGCATGATGCTCCAACGCCAGGTTGACCATTACATGTGGACAGGCCCACACATCCTGCGTTGTATGGGCTTCCTTCATATACCATTGATATCCTAGCTGGATCAGTTGGATCGACAATTACACTCGGCGCGAATATCCCCCAGCCTCCTCTTGCATAGTCGCTCGGAGTCGGAGTTCCAAAGCCTGTGCAATTTGTGTCTCCAAAATCAAAACCCTGGGGTGACTGATCGATCGCACTGAGTCCCATTTGCGTATACCCAACCGCTACTGGGCTGGAATACGCAAGTTCACCCAGAGCCTGGGCCGAGGTTGAAGTAGTATAAGAAAATTGATCCGAAGGAGAGGCTGGAGTAGCTCTGTACAGCGGATCTCCTGAAGGAAGTATCGGACATGATTGCTGTGGTTCTACGACTAGTTGAGCTGGCTGACCAGCAAAACAGCTCACACTGGCTAATTGACTCGTTGTACATCCGTTAGTTGGATTGACGCCTGCCACAATAAGGGCAATGCCGAAATCAATGTCACTTCCTCCTGTTGGGACTGGTCTATTTATAGGATATCGCTCAAGTAAGCGAGCTTGACCTTGATATTGGAAGACATCAGCATCGGTATGAAGTCCGTCAACCGTGCATCCAGAGGGTATAGGAAGAACGAAGCACGCGGCACCTGGACCGATAAAATTTGGAATGGCACTTGATGGATTTGCAACTGCGGGGGTCCCATTGAATGTATCAGATAGAGCACTTGTTGCAGGAAGGGTAATGGTGCATCCAGAAAGCAAGTAAGAGATTCCTACAAATGCAACTATCCCCGCAATTTTCTTGCCCTTTTGTTTTACTCGCATGATGCACCATTATGGCTAGAAGTATTAACAACGTGGTCAGTGCAACTAGTCGGCACACTGAGAAGCCAAGTTATTGCCTGACTGGTTTGACTTGTGTTCCCATTCGACCCACCGAAGAGGATTATCTTATCAATCTGGTCGAGATAGGCTGCCGAAGATCCTCTCACTCCTGGTAAGTCAGCTAAACTCACTTGAGTCCAATCAGAGCCTGTCCACTCCCACAGGTCTCCAACGGCCCCTATATTGGTTTGCCCCCCAATAAGAAATGCGACTCTCGAATTTGCCCCGTCTGAAACCACCCTTGGTTCGCTAGCAACTGCTGATGAAAAACGTGCTGAAGGACTATTTTGGGGATGAAGTTGCTTCCAGTCTTGGCCATCCCACAACCAAGTGTCTCCCAGAGCTTTGCCAGAAGAAGACTCTCCCCCAAAGAGAAGTGCGGGCTTACCCGAATTTGACGAATCGTTGTTGGTATGGATTGAGTGGACATCCGAAATTGAAAATATTGAAGCGTTATATCTAGCTGAAGGAACATTATTAGGCTGTTGTTGCTTCCAGTCTTGGCCATCCCACAACCAAGTGTCTCCCAGAGCTTTGCCAGAAGAAGACTCTCCCCCAAAGAGAAGAATCCGTCCTCCACCAAGGTAAGCCATTGATGCTCCAAAACGAGCTGGAGGAGAGTGTAGAGGATTCATTTGAGTCCAAGTTTTCGAAGAGGCATCAAATGTCCACGTATCGGATAAAGCAACTCCAGCTCCTGATTCGCCTCCAAATAGCAGATCGCTACCAGAACCATCTTTTGACATCGATGCTAAATAGCGTGGGGATGGACTTATGACCGGACTAATATCAGACCACCCTGTTCCGTCAAAAATCCAAGTGTCTCCGAGTGCCAATCCCACCGAGGACTGACCTCCAAATAGCAGAAATTCGACTGGCCTTTTGTTGTTATGAGTTTTCTCGTGACCTTGGCCTGAATCACTATTTCTACGTTCAACAAATGTTGCAGATGCTGCGTTGTCGCGCGCTTGCGGAGAAAGACCAACCTGTGACCAATGCCCGTCAAAGGTCCAAGAGTCTTGGACCTGATTGGTGGTAGGCATGGTCATTTGGGCAGTTGGAGTAATCCCAAACTGAGTTAACGGGGCGATCGTCTGGGCAAGACTATGTAATAGGCTCGATGCGTTTCCACTAAAGCCAGAAAATAGAAAGATCGTGTTGTGATTTGCGTCATAGGCTGATTCGGTTGCCATTCGCCCTGGAGGATTCAACGGAGGATCGGCTATCAGTGTCCAAACATCACTTCTTGCGGCGTAACTCCAAGTATCTGAAAACGGGCTCGACCCAAGTAGGTTTGGTGCTCCTCCAAACAAAATGTCAGTCTTGAGTGAGGAGTCATAGGAAAATGTCGCTATTGCTCTTCCAGGTGGAGACGATGAAGGAAACTTCTGTGTCCAATTTCCATTCTTCCACACCCATGTGTCGTTGAGAGTAGAACCATAGTTAGTACCTCCGAAGAGGATCACAGAGTTGACCGTTGTGTCGTAAGTCATCGATGCACCTATACGAGGGGTCGGACTCGATACTGGCAATTGTTCAATCCAATTAGCTCCATTGAAAACCCAAGTATCACCTAGTAATTGAAATAGATTACCCGCAGTGCTTAGTCCACCAAACAACACTACGTCGCCTGATGCTGTATCATAACTCATTGAACCAGCGAATCTCGCAGGTGGATTCATAGATGTCTTTAACTCAGTCCAGGTTGATCCGTTAAAACTCCACGTATCGGTTAGTGGTGCTAACGCTCCATTTGAAGCAATACCAGAACCGCCAAAAAGGATCAACGACTTTGTAAGCTGATCCCACACCATTGAGCCACCAGCACGCGCTTCAGGGCTATTTGGCGGGTTGAGTTCAGACCATGAGTTTCCGTTCCAACTCCAAGTATCTGCAAGTGGATGAAGCTCGCCATCTGCTTCTTGATAGGCACCTCCGAATAGGACTATCTCACCCAAGGAAGGGTCGTAAGTCATTGCAGAAAAAATACGAGAGTCTGGCAAGGTCAGTGGCGCAGCAGGTTGCCAACCTAGATTTGAGAATGTGAACTGATCAGATGAATTGCTCGGCGAAGTACCTCCTTCAGCCGAAACCGAAATATCTACCATCCCTGTTCCCGGTGGGGTTATCGCTGTTATCGATGTGTCTGAATTAACGGTAAAGCTAGGAGCACTGACAGTACCGAAGAAAATGGCTGTAACTCCCACGAAATTCTCTCCATTAATAGTTACGGTACTACCTCCGATACTTGGTCCTTGATTTGGTGTAACTGAAGTTATATAAGGAGCGCCGACATAGGTAAAGGAATCTGAAGGTACCGGAGTGGAAATAATGCCAGCCGTAGCAACTTCGATAGCAACCGTGCCCGTCCCTGGAGGCATCGTAATCGAAATAGTTGCCGTAGACGAACGAGTAAAACTGTTTACGACAACGGAATTGACATAAATTGATGACGCGTTATTTAGATTATTGCCTGAGATCGTCACAATTGTTCCACCAGTTGCTGGACCGGAATTTGGGGTTATAGCACTTATAGTTGCTAGCGACAGGTATTGGAAATAGTCAACCGAACTAGGCCCGCTTACACCGCCAGGGGTTGTCACGCTAACATCAACAGATCCGGTGCCAGGCGGTGATATGGCTGAAATTTGCGTATCTGAGACAACACTAAAGCTGGTGGCGCCGATGGTCCCAAAGTCAACTGAGGTGGCTCCAGTAAAGCCGGTGCCTGTAATTGTGACTGTTGTGCCTCCGCTTGTGGGACCAGTTGTCGGTGAAATGCTGGTGATAGTTGGGGCGGCCTGGTAGGTAAACTTATCGCCTGGCGATGTTGCGCTTATTCCATTGGGTGTTGTGACAGTTACATCAACAGTTGACGTGCCAGGCGGTGATATGGCTGAAACTTGAGTATCTGAGACAACACTAAAACTGGTTGCGCCAATGCTTCCAAAGTCA
>JAKAVM010000071.1 GCA_021827485.1 Actinomycetes bacterium | reverse complement strand
GATCTATATATCGCTAGACGAACAGATGAGCTGTTCAAAATCTATGACTATGTTTTTCGAAGACTTTAGTTGTAAAATTGATTCACCTGAAGCGCTATGTACGATAAACATTGTAGATTACAACTTGCTTGAGTTTATATTTCGATGTGCCGAGTCTAGCTCTTCATTTACTCTCAAAGAAGTGGCTGCTCACATCCCCTATGTGAATTTGACCCAAGACGAAGTACTTGAAATAGCAAAATCTTTAGCCAGCTTTCGTGTATTTGTTGCGACCCAAATTCAAGAAAGCCAGCCACGGGTTTGGTGGACTAGGCCTGATATCCAATTTCATCACCAGTCTCGTATGGGTTATCACAATCGAGGTTTTGGAGGGACCTATCGGTTTGTGGGAGAACTGGATCCATTGCCAGCCACGAGAGGCGAGACTGAATTGGCAGTTCTATTTGATGGAATAGATGAGAATTCGATTCTGCGCAATGACATGAGTCTTTATGAGGCAATGGAAACTAGGAAGTCAGTCCGTAGGCACTTTGATGAAGTTCCAATATCTAAGGATCAGCTAGGGGAGCTGCTATATCGTACAATGCGGATTAGGCGAGTCTTTGAAGGAGACAAAGACACATTGCTTGACCGGCCTGAGCCTTCAGGCGGATCAATCAATGCAGTTGATGCTTACTGTGCGATAAGGCTATGCAGTGGTATTGATTCTGGGTTGTATAGATACGACGGACTAAGACACGGTTTAGATTTCATCAACAGCTCTGACAAGGATATACACAGGCTTATGACTGGTGTACCGCTGGACCTTGACTCGACGCAAGTTCCACAAGTGATGATTATATTGGCTGCTCGTTTTGGTCGGGTGATGTGGAAGTACGAGTCAATGGCTTACGCTTTGCTTCTAAAAGATTTAGGAGTAATATTGCAAAGCTTATATTTGGTGGCCACCTCAATGGGGTTGGCTGGGTGCGCTCAAGGTGGTGGTGATTCATTGCTTTTTTCTAATCTTATTGGCTGTGACGATTTAGTGGAGTCAAGTATCGGCGAATTTGCCCTTGGCTCTAGGTATCCAAAGGAGGTATCCAAGTGAGGAATTCAAGATTTACGAGAGTTGCGCGCCAACATTTGAGAGCCAGAACAGTGGGCGTGGTAGTTTGTGTTCTCGCTATTATGTTGGCTTCGTGTAGCTCTTCGTCGCAAGCATCGAGTTCAGGTAAACCTCCACGATTTATTACTGTCGGAACTCTTTATGCTTCGGTCGGCCAGTTCTCGGGTTCATCACTGGCTCAGTTTGCTGGTCTACACTTCTGGGTGAACACGGTCAACGCTCAAGGTGGCGTCTACGTGAAGGCCTACCACAAGAAAATTCGTGTGAAGATCGTTGCATACGATGACCAGAGTCAAACCTCGCTTGCCTCGCAAGAGTACACCAAGCTAATAACTCAAGATCGGGTAAATGTTGCCATATCTGATTTCGGATCAGTTCTAACTTCTGTGGGAGTTCCGGTTGCTCAAGAAAATGGAGCACTATTGTTTGACCCAACTGCGACAACTCCAAGCTTTTTTACTGAGTCAATCTTTGGAAATGGGAATCCTGACTTGGTTCTTACATCGCTACCAAGTTCAGCAATATGGCCAATGCCGTTAGCACAGCTATTGATTTCCAAGGGGATAAAGAAGGTAGCTATCATCCAATCGGCAAATGACTTTGATGCAGCCCAAGCTACTACCGTTGAAAATATTCTTTCCTCAGCAGGAATTGTTCCGGTCTTCAACAAGACTATTCAAACCACTGATACAAGCTTTTCGTCGATAATTCCACTGATTCAAGGAGCCAATCCCGATGCGGTCTTGGAGTTTGGTTATGCATCTCAAGACGCTGCATTTCTTGCGGCACTTGCATCTTCCAATTATCATCCGAAGTTTGCATTCACAGTCTTTCCTGGAGGTGACGTAACATCCTTTGCAAAGGCAGTGCCACAATCAGGCTTTGCATGGAGCTATACATACGTTGAACCACCTTATCTAGTTGAGAATCAGGTCAACTATGGCATGACAACCAATCAATTTATAAGTGCTTTTCAAGCTGAGAATCCAGGCGCCGATGTCAACTTGGCTACTGTTGCTGGATATCAAGTTGGATTAATAGTCCAGGCAACGTTACAAAACTCGCCAAGCTTGTCACCAATATCAATGCGTATAACTGCGCAGAAGCTTTCGGGTCATATTCAAACCTTAGAAGGCACTTTCGCAATTTCGGCAAATGGAAGCCAAGTCGGACTTTATCAACCAATTGGGCAATTTGTACCAAATGGGCAAGGTGGTGTGACTCTACAAACTGTTTATCCGCCCAAGTACGCATCAGCCAGTTCTGTCTATCCAGCACCGAACTCGACTCAATCGAGTGCCGGATAACGTTCAATTGAGCATCGAACATACCAGGGAGTAAAGCAATGGAAGATAGCAAACAAGACAATGAATCAAGTCAGGAGACGAGTTCTGTAAATGAAAGCTCGTCATCCGAGACTAAAGATGTAAGCAAAAAGCAGAATCCAGCTCAAGGGGGAGGGGGTGGACTGTTTAGAAAACAAGCACGCGCACGCTTAGAAGCTGCAGAGAAACTCGATACGCTGCTTGCAATTACATCGCCGCGGCTTTGGATTATTCTTGTAACTTGTGTTGTGCTTATTGCATCAGCTGCGGTGTGGGCTTTTATGGGATCGGCTCAAGCAACTGTTCCCGCCACTGGCATTCTTCTTCCCTCGCAAGGTGTAATTGATCTTTCATCAACTGTTCCGGGAGTTGTTTCTAGTCTCCCGTATGGAATTGGTGTGCAGGTTGCGGCGCAAGAATCTGTAGCAACAGTCACCGAAGCGTCCGGCCAGCAATTCTCCGTCAATACCCAAATTGATGGCATTATTGTGGCTCAGTTCGTCAATCCTGGAACATTTGTAAGCGCAGGAGAGCCTATTGCAGAAATATTTCCTCTCAACTCGCCAATTTCAGGAGTAATGTTTGTGTCGGCAACTCAAGGCAAGTCAATAGCAGTCGGAATGAGTGCAGATATCTCACCTTCCACTGCTCCATCGGCTCAATATGGAACGATTGTCGGTACAGTTGCACAAGTCTCTCCACTTCCGATTACAACCAACGCCTTAGAGCAGCTGGTTGGCAACCGCCCAGGGTTGGTGAATCAGGTGGACAAACTCGGTTCTGTACTAGAGGTCTTAGTCACACTTTCTAGAAATACAAGAACGTTAAGTGGGTACCAATGGACCTCTGGCTCTGGGCCGCCTTATCCGATTACGCCCGGCACACTTCTCAGCGGACAAGTTATCCTTGCTTCGATTCACCCATCGAGTATCGCATTTTAGATGGCAACGATGAAGGATGAAACTGCAGAGGTAACGCTTCCGCATAAGAGAGTCCGCTGCCCATCAATCCTCCAAATGGAAGCCACCGAGTGTGGAGCTGCTTCCCTTGGGATGATTTTGGGATATTTCGGCAAGATAGTGGCACTTGAGGAGTTGCGAGTGTCGTGCGGAATTTCAAGGAATGGTTCTAGCGCCAAGAATGTTGCAAGGGCCGCTAAGTCATATGGTCTGTCACCGCACGCTTTTCGTAAAGAGCCGCGAGATCTTCTTGAGATGCAGTTGCCCATGGTAATTTTCTGGAACTTCAATCACTTCCTAGTGTTGGAGGGGTTTGGAAACGGCAAGGTTTACTTGAACGATCCAGCCAATGGGCCAAGGACAGTTACCTGGGAAGAGTTTGATCAATCTTTTACTGGCATAGCAATAACATTCGATAAAGAGGATGGGTTTGTACCTGGAGGCAAGCGCCCCGGTGTAGGTGCTGGGCTGAGACGCAGGCTTGGGAACGCAAAGTCGCCGATGATTTTTGTATTGATAGCGGGTCTAGCTCTTGTGGGGCCTGGTATGGCAGTGCCTGGCTTGCTCAAAGCTTTTATTGACAGCTACTTTACCAGTCAACAAACGAGTTGGCTTTTTGCGATATTTATCGGAATGCTTGCATGTTTTGCATTGCAGCTTGCCTTATCGTGGGTCCAACAGAACGCTCTGCTACGACTGCAGTCGAAGTTGTCTCTTAGAATGTCAGCCGAGACTATACGCCATCTTCTCAAGCTGCCTTCGCAGTTTTTTGCTCAAAGGGCCGCGGGGGATTTAGCGTTTAGAGCAGCTCTTAACGATCAAGTGGCACAGTTGCTCTCAGGGCAGTTATCGCAGGCGCTTATGGGATTGCTAACCTCGATATTCTATGCGGCCTTAATGGTCTTTTATGACCCGTTACTTACAGCAATTGTGGTCGTAGTTGCTTGCGCAAACATAATAGTCGTCAAGTTCGCGTCTCGGGCCCGTAAGGATCTCACTTCGCGCTCTCTAAGGGAACAAGCTGAACTGACCTCAGCTGTTTCGGGTGGCATCTCTCTAATTGAATCAGTTAAAGCTTCAGGTGGCGAAGATGATCTCTTTAATCGATGGGCAGCTAAAGAAGGTGCTCTAATGGAGGCGAATCAAAGGTTGGATCTATCCGGGCTTCCGCTCACCGTTGCGCCAGTCTTACTCACTTCAATTGCAACAGCCTTTGTATTAGGTGTTGGTGCTGTCCAAGTAATGGATGGCAACATTACTTTAGGTACCCTGGTTGCCTTTCAAACACTCATGGGGTCGTTTCTAGCACCGATATCTCAAGTGGTTGCACTTGGAGGACAGATTCAGCAAATATCTGGGAACTTGGGAAGGCTTGACGATATCTTGCATTCCAAAGTAGATCCTGAGTTAGAACAATCTCAAGAAGCTGAGCTTGAACTGACCGCTAACCAGTTGGCCACCCGTCCGCAGGAATCCTCCACCGATCAGTTGGCCACCCGTCCGCAGGAATCCTCCACCGATCAGTTGGCCACCCGTCCGCAGGAGTCTTCCATCGAACCGATGAGAAGTTTTACAAAGTATCGCAAGCCTCTGAGAGGTGAGTTGGAGCTTCGCAATGTTGTATTTGGATACAGCCCGCTCGATCCTCCGTTAGTGGATGGACTGAACCTTCACCTCTATCCTGGTCAGCGTGTTGCGTTGGTAGGTCCATCGGGAAGCGGCAAGTCGACGGTCTCTAAGTTGGTCACTGGCTTATATGAACCTTGGAGCGGAGAGGTTCTTTTTGATGGGGTCCCAAGAAGGTCAATAGATAGAGAAGTTCTTGCTGATGGAATTGCTCTCGTCGACCAAGATATTGTCTTATTTGAAGGAACTGCAAGAGAGAACTTATCGCTCTGGGACTCTTCTCTAAAGGAAGCCCAACTTGTAGTTGCGGCTCGAGATGCTTGTATTTTGGACGATCTTGCGGGCCGTTCATCGGGGCTGTCGTCGGGAGTCGAAGAAGGTGGCAAGAATTTCTCCGGTGGACAGCGCCAGCGACTTGAAATTGCCCGATCACTGGCAAGGAACCCAGTGTTTATGGTGCTTGACGAAGCAACAAGCGCTCTCGACCCACTAACTGAGGAACTAATCGATTTAGCAATTAGAAAGAGGGGATGCACGTGCCTAATAGTTGCTCACAGGCTTTCTGCAATTCGCGATAGCGACGAAATAGTTGTATTGGAGAAGGGCAAAGTAAAAGAGCGTGGCACTCACGATCAGCTAATGGCCATCGGAGGAACATATGCAGAGCTTATCGAAAACTAGAGATCCACTTTTAGAAATAGCTGGTGCCCAAGAGAGCGAGCTTGCGGCGAATAAGACCCTCGTACTCGATTCTAACTCACAGCTACTTGTAGTCACCGAAGGCAAGGTTCTAGCTTTTGCGGTTGAACTTGTTGACGGGCAAGCATTGGGCAAGAGACATCTCTTAGCTACTCTTGAGCCCGGAGACCTCGTGATGGGAGTTGAAAGCACCCCAGCAAGTGCAATGAAGCTCATGGTTACCGGGGTCGGACAGGCACAGATAGTTACTCTTGAATTGGACACTCTAAAAGCTCTTTTCGGTGCTGGTGCTGGCGCTAAAGATTCTGGCGCTAAAGATTCTGGCGCTAAAGATTCTGGTGCTAAAGGTGCTGGCGCTGGCGCTAAAGATTCTGGTGCTGGTGCTGGCGCTAAAGATTCTGGTGCTAACTCTCAAGATGACCTGAGAACTTCGGAGCTGATCGAAGCCATTGAACGTTGGATCACCCTTACTACCCAAACAATAGTTCATGGGACTTTGCCTAAAGGTTTGAAAGCACTGGATTCTTACGAGTCACAAGATCTAGATGAAACGAGCACGATATGTCCCGCAGATGGGGTGGTATGGGCAAAGTGCTTGGCAGGGAGCATTTTTATTGCAAACTGCGAAGAAACACTTGTTTCTGCATCAGATGGGATCATTCCAGTTGCTGACACTGGTTGGTTGTCAGCATTTGAATCTGCAACAGTTGAGTTTGCTAGAACTGATGAAGTCTTGGCTGACCAGAGTGTCTGGCAGGCCTTAGAAGTTTACAATAGAGCAGTAATAGATGTAATGGCCCGTCGAGCTGGCGCCGAAATGCAATTTCGTGAGATGTCGACCCGAGATGCAATTACTCGGGATGCGAGACAAACTGAGCATGCAATCAAGGATCTGGCGGATGTGTTGCCATCTCACAAGCGTGAAGTTCCAAGGTCAACAGAGAATCCTCTGGAAGAAGTCGTAAAAATAATTGAAGACGAGCTAGGTGTGTCGCCACTTGAAGAGGCTGCTTTATTTGCTCCTGGACAATCAGGAGAAGCGGAAGCTGTTTCAACGCTTGACTCGGGAGAGGGTTCAACTATCAAAAAGAGGATTGATAGTGATAAAGCTGAGCTAATTGCATATGCGGAGTTGCTCAATCGTCTTCGCCACATGGCCCAACGATCAGGTTGTCGGGCTAGACGAGCAAGTCTCGCTCCTAAATGGTGGGAGCAAGACAGCGGCCCATTAATTGGATTCTTAGCCAAGGACTGGAGTCCAGTTGCTCTCGTGCGCTCTGGATCAAGCTATAACCTTTTCAATCCGGCGCTCGGTACAAAGGTAAGAGTCGATGAGACGTTAGCAAACACGCTAAGGGTTGAAGCAGTTGCATTTTCGAGAGGGCTGGCAAGTGAGCTACACCGCGCCTCTACACTTGTTCGCCATGCGATAAAAGGTTCTGGCATCGACTTTACCAAGGTGATTATCTTTGGAAGTCTAGCTGGGCTGGCAAGTTTGGTAGTTCCTCTGGCAACCGGACTGGTATTCAACACTATTGTGCCTAACTCAGAGCGGCATAGGTTAGTTGTACTTATCGTAGTCTTGGTTATGGTAGCTCTTGGGGTAGGCGTAGGATCGTTGGCCCGAGGCGTTGCTTTTGTGAGGGCTCGCGCTCGCACCACCGCTAGTGCTCAGATGTCAGTCTGGGATCGACTCTTGAAGCTTCCCGCTTCCTTCTTCTCTGAGTATGCAGTGGGGGATCTAATGAGTAGGACGCAAAGTATTCAGCTCTCTCAACAGATCCTTTCCGATGCAGTGGTAGCAAACCTCTTGAATGGGATTTTTGGGATATTCAATTTAGTACTCCTATTCAAAGGTGGTGGAACACTTTTTGTAATTGGCCTACTCTTGCTGATTATCCAATTCGCCATCACGGTATGGATAAACCTTATTGCTTCAACGCCTTCATTCTTACGTCAGCTCCAGGCCCAGAACTTTACTCAATCCCTAACGCTTCAAATGGTGCGCGGAGTAAACAAGCTTCGAGTCGCTGCAGCCGAATCAAGAGCCTTTGCGGTATGGGCACATCGGTTTTCGGTCCAACAAAAAGCCACGTATCACCAAGGAAAGCTTCGAGCCATCAACGGAGTCTTTACCGCCAGTTGGCAGACCCTTACTTCCTTGGCAATTATTGGAGGAGTCTTGATGACAGGCAGCGGGCACCTATCACTTGGTAATTACATCGCATACACAACTGCCTTCACGCAGGGCTCAGTTGCACTGATCACAATTGGAGCAGGACTAAGCGTGATGTCGACTTCACTATCGTACTTAGAGCAACTTCACCCAATTCTTCAGGCAACACCTGAGGTGGGAATGGGTCAGACTGATCCAGGTGAACTCCAGGGGAAGGTCACAGTTGCACAAGTAGAGTTTCGATATGAGCCAGATAGACCACTAGTACTTCGTGGAGTTACTATTCGAGCAAATCCAGGCGAGTTTATCGCCATCGTCGGACCATCTGGGGCGGGAAAATCCTCGATAATGCGCTTACTTCTTGGATTCGATACTCCTGAGTCGGGAGTCATCGCATTTGACGACAAGGATCTCGCACTCCTTGACTCCACGTCTGTTCGTCGTCAGATTGGATCAGTGATTCAAGGCGCCCAATTACTCCCTGGTACGATATTTTCAAATATTGCAGGTGGATTGCCAATAACCAGAGACGAGGCTTGGGATGCCGCTAAAGCGGCTGGGATGGACGAAGATATCGCTGACATGCCTATGGGGATGGAAACAGTCGTCCAGGAAGGTGGAGGTACTCTATCGGGCGGTCAAAGGCAGCGGTTACTAATTGCACGTTCCTTAGCACTAAAGCCTAAGATACTGTTTTTTGATGAAGCGACAAGTGCATTGGATAACATAACCCAAGCCCAAGTAACTGCATCTATAAATCAGCTTCAAGTTACACGTATTGTTATTGCTCACAGGCTTTCTACAATAAAAGATGCCGATAGGATATATGTCTTAGTGGCAGGTCAAATAGCCCAAGAAGGATCCTATGACGAGCTAATGGCAGTTGAGGGACCATTTATGGACTTGGCTAAGCGTCAAATTGCCTAAGATAACTCGATAATGGTAGACAAATCATCACTGCATCCCCACCTGTCTAGGAGCTATTTATCGCCAAAGGTGAAACGTCGAGGTCATCACTGGTGGAGCGCGCTTTTGATACTACCGGTAATAGCAGCATTGGACGTGCCTTTCTATGCACATCGCAACCCACAATTAGACGCAATTCCATTCTTTATCTGGTATCAGTTTGTATTGGTAGCCTTCGGATCTATCGTTACAGGACTAGTAAACTATTTCCAGCACAGAGACGATCAAGTAGAGGAAGTCTAGTAGTGTTAGCGACGATAAACGTAAGTCAATTTTCAGTATTTATTGCGCTTTTTATTATCGTCATAGGAATCGGACTTTACTCGGGGCATTGGCGTTCGGGTGATATGGAAAGCGTTGATGAGTGGGGTCTAGGAGGGAGGAAGTTTGGAGGATTTGTAACTTGGTTCCTTCAGGGTGGCAGTATCTATACTACCTATTCCTTCGTAGCTATTCCCGCTCTTATTTTTGGCACTGGGGCCTTGGGCTTTTACGCAATGCCATACCTCGTAATCGCATATATTTTTGGCTATATTGTCCTTCCTCCGCTATGGGATCACGCTAAGGCACGGGGCCACGTTACAGTTGCCGACATAGTCAAGGACAATATGGGTTCGAAGGTCCCAGCGATTCTTGTTGCATTTACTGGAATTATTGCAACGATGCCGTATGTAGCTCTACAGGTTTACGGTATTCAAGTATGTATCTCTGAGATAGGCATTCCTCTCACTGCCTCCCTATGGGCCGCGTTTATTGTTCTTGCTGTGGTGACTTACGTAAGTGGGTTGCGTGCCGCTGCACTGATTGCGATTGCAAAAGACTTCTTGATTTGGACAACCGTTATAGTTGCTCTTATATATATCCCGATGCAGCTAGGGGGATATCACCACATATTTGCTCACTTGCCCACCTCATCTACCGTTCTTCCAAAAAACCTATGGCTTGGCTATTCAACTCTTGCCTTGGGCTCAGGGTTAGCTCTTTTTGTCTATCCACATTCCACGACTGGGACGCTTAGCGCTTCAAGTAGAAGGGCAGTTGAACACAACTCAGTCCTACTCCCGATTTATACACTTATGTTGGGAATGCTAGCACTGTTAGGTTACATGGCTCTGGTTGCAAACGTTCATCCATCGACCAGGTTTGCGTCTAACATCGCGGTTCCGGGGCTTTTTGAAAAGATATTTCCTGCACCATTTGCGGGTTTTGCTCTTGCCGCAATTGCAATAGGGGCCTTGGTCCCCGCGTCAGTTATGGCAATTGCTGCGGCCAACCTATTTACAAGAAACATCTATAAAGAGTTATTTGGAGATAAGCTCTCGTCGAGTGCTGAGACGCACGTTTCCAAGATAGCCTCTCTTTTTGTGAAATTTGGAGGGGTTGCATTTATTGTTTTTGCCAGCTCGAAGTACGTAGTTAATTTCCAACTGGCAGGCGGCGTATGGATAGTTCAAATTCTCCCAATGGTAGTTATCCCGATTTTCTTCACTTGGGTCAACATGAAATCAGCGGTTTTGGGTTGGGCAGCAGGAATGGGTTGGGGAACATACATCTTAATCACTGATCATTTTAACTCCTCACTGCACAAGTTAGATCTATTTGGCCATCACCTAGATGTTTATACGGCAATACCAGCGTTGTTGATAAACCTAATCATCACATTAGGCGGCAGCTTGTTGGTGCGAGTTTTTACTCCAAGCAAGCAGCTTGTATCGGCCTAAACTCCTCCAATAATGCTCTGTTCGGGTGAGGGCGTCAGGCCACCGAGGTACTGAGCATCACCATAGGCATAGACGCCGCCGCTAGAAGATATTATCCAGTACCCATTACCATCAGGGGTTGAGATCATCGACACTGCACTAGAGTTTGCAGGGAGGCTACCGCTCTGCGCACTTGACCCAAAATAAATTGCATCACCGTACGATAGTACATTTCCGTTGGCCGTAAGGAGCCAATATCCGTGGCCATCGGGAGTTGAAGTTATTGAGACAATTGGACCATATGGTGTTTGACCGCTAGTGCCGCCATACAAGCTGGCATCGCCAAAGGAATAAACCGATCCGTTGGCGCTAGCCAGCCAGTATCCATTTCCATCAGGGGTAGCCGCCATTGAAACTATTGGCGAGGAGATGTTCAAAGTTGATGCCGAACCGAAGAACTTAGCATTGCCAAAGGAATAAACCGATCCATTGGCAGAAGCTAGCCAGTATCCATTGCCATCGCCTGTTGACGCAATTGCAACGACCGGAGCGCCAATGGAGGAGGGCGCAGAGCCATAGCTTTGGGCACTCCCGTATGAGTAAACCGTGCCAGAAGTACTAACCAGCCAGTATCCCTTGTTGTCCGGCGTAATTGCCATGGATGCAATCGTGGGGGGTCCGCCAGGTACTGCCGCTGTTGACCCGAGTGAGCCGAGTGACCCGAGCGAGCCGAGTGACCCGAGCGTACCGAGCGAGCCAAATCCCGCCACGACTCCATACGAATTAGCCAAAGCGTAACCAAACTGCGGAGGCTGAGGAGGTGTCGTCCCAATAGTGACTGGCTGACTTAGGTTGCCAGCTGAATTAATTGCTTGAATTGTAATTCCAGTCGTACCAGATGGAATTGATACTTTCTCAACTGTCCCAGCTGGCCCTGATGGTGCCACAGTAAGTACCTGTCCACTTGGAGCCAGTGAAATATTGTAATGCGATACAATTCCGCTGTACCAATCTGATCCAGGTGCAGTAAAGGTTAGAGTTGTAGATCCAGCCGTCCAACTTACGTTTCTAGCAATGCCTGGCGGTCTAGAATCGACTGTATAGTTTGCCGTGTTCCACCCGTCGTGTCGCCAGCGCCACCACTGGTCATTTCCAGACGAAGGTCCATTGGTCGACCATGCAAAAAGATAACCTTCTCTTGTAACCGACACTACATCATTAGTCCCGTTCGAGAATAAATCGCCGACCGATGGAGATTCAAGGGACCAACCGCCTGTGAATTTTGGAAATCCTGGGGCTTGGCCTCCTCCTGGCAAGTATGCTTGCACGGCTGAGGAATCGCCACCTTCAATAATCGCGTTTTGTCCAGAACTTGTCACGTCAGAGATTGCCGGTCCACCCAGGAAATCAAGTCCTTGCATGGAAGTTGGAAAACCTGGGCTATAGGATTTCCCTCCGCCGTTTGCGGGGAATGCTACAGCTTCTTTTTCAATTGCACTACCTGTGTCAGGGTTTAGTTCTGATGCGATCAAGGAGGTAACATCGATTCCCGATTGGGTAAAGGTGAGTTGTCCTCCAAACATGCCTAACGCTCCGGTGCTTACAAATGGTGAAGTAGAACCGTTAGGTGGATTATATAAGCTAAGGACCTGACCATTGGCACCAAGCAAGGAAGCGGGAGTGAATACCGGGTTGACAATAACTTGGTCAAGGGAGCCTTCAGGAGTTGCGGGACTTGTTATAGGTCCAGCTATTGGCGAATCGGTACCTTCCGTTACGGGCCCCATAGCTGATCCGTAGTACTCTGCTAAGCCATTGATAACAGAGGGCCAACCAGGAATGAGCTGACCTGTTGGAGAGTAGGCAAAGACAATTGTCTTAGTTCCAAGAACAATACCCGGTCCGGGAACTTCGGTGTACTGACTCTTGATGACGATATCAGGCACGTTAGGGCTCTGGAGATAAGCAATCGCAGGCAGTGTCGGAAGGGTTTGGTCGTCAATGAGGATGTCGTTTGGAGCGAGTTGAAAGTTTTGCGGAAGTGCAACTTTTACTGGCCACCCGGGAAGCTCTGTACCGTTGGGATTGAAAACTTGAATATAGCCGTTCATACCGGCTTGTACGATCTGAAGTTGACTAGTACCTGCAATTGGAGCGAGAACTGGTCCGGCGGTTGCTCCTTGGACAGGAAGCCTTGTATAGGGCAAGGCTGGTTTAGGAATCGGTACGGGTGTGACGCCGGTATTTAGAGCTTGGGGCCAGCCCGGTAAGAGCTTTCCTTGTGAATTAAAGACATACACATTTCCATCTATTGAAGTGGCTACAACATCGAGAGACCCAGTATGGAACAGATCGCCCACCGCCACTGGTGCAATTATTGGCTCGTAACCGGGATTGACTCCTGGGTAGGAGCCAAGAGGAGTCAGAGGATCCGTATGGACGGGCCACCCGGGAAGCTCTTGGCCGCTAGAGGGATTTATTGCTTCAATGAGACCATCAGAAGTGCCAAATACAATGTCGAGGTGGCCACTACCTTGGAGGTCAACAAGCGCGGGCTGGCTCTCACCACTAGAACCTATTTGCATTGGAAAGCCAGCTAATGCAGTTGGGTCATGGAATACAGATATCGTTCTACGATCTTCACCGACTAGTCCAGCATTGTCGGTTACCACTACCCTAAAAGTGACCGTATATTGATCCATAGTCTCGACTTCTTTAGTTTTGGAAAGTGAGAAAGGTGCAGACCAGAAAGATTGTGGAACCTGAGAAACATTGAATGTACCGAGATTGCCAGAGTAACTCGCCACGCCACTACCGGTTCCAAAAGTAGTCCAAGTAGAAGGATTACCGCCTAACCCATACTCGACTTGCCAAGTAAAAGGCTCTCCATTTTCAGTTTCGATACTTCCTGTGATGGGGACTGTTTGTGTCGTTGTCGGATCAACTAGGCTGTACCACGATGGGGAAGTAATTGATGGCGCAGGGGGTATCTCGTTAGCACTAACCGCCTTCATTGCGTTATATACTTGGGGCATGCCGTATCCATACTGCGGGTTCCACTCGCCAGGAGCACCTGGCCAAGGAAGGTTTGGATTTGTAATTGCAGTAGCGGTCTCTCGCATTACTTGTATCGCTTCGGGACCGTCGAGCGGCTTGGGAATGAGTCCCTGTTGCGCAGCTTGGTCGCTATAGGACATAAGAAGGGCGAATGCACCACCAGTCGTTGGTGTTGATTCCGAGGTCGAGCCTCCATATGTTGGAACGGTAAACATTGCTTTATCGCCCCATGAAGTAAGGTCCGAGCGAGTCCAGCCGGTGCCTGCAGCATTGGCCACCGCACCGTTCCCTGGTATTACGTGTTGCCAAAACATCCCGCCTTGGGTATCCGGAGAGTCAAAGTCATTGGACGACTCGACCATAAGAATACCCTTTGAATGAAGGTAGTTTATGGTTTGGGACATAAAGGACGAGTATCCAAGATCGGCAGTCACTGAGACAATAACCTTGGCTCCTTGTTGAGCCGCAAAAAGCCACGCTTCAGCTAGGCGATCAGTTGCGTCAAGGGCTTCCTCGCCTGCTTTGACGGGCATAATCATACATTTTGGACATTCCCTCTGGATTACGTCCATCTGGTAGTTAGCGTGTCCATATGCTGAATCTGTTGTTGCCGGGTCATTATCATTATCATAAAAATCCCATCCAGATATATCATTAGGATAAGGACTCCCGTCGTGATTTACGTTGTTAGAGAATGCCGCTATCAGGTCCTCAGCATTTATAAAGTTAGTTCCATTGACAAGTTTTACCCTAGGGTCATTTTGCCACTGGAGGGCGTTGATCATCCCACTTCCATCAACGTTATAATCAGCCTCATTGTTTGAATAGGTAAGAGTACAAGGCTCAGTCTTACCGGATATAACCATCGTTGCATTTGCAAGAGTTGTTCCCGTGCACGGTACAGGAAGTTCGTGCCAGTTTACATAGATATTTGGATTTAGGGTTTGGGCATCAGGCAAATGCCAGTTGATACCACCTTCGATATATGCAACTAACATATTGGGGTCACCTTGAGTCAAATTCCAAGCATCAGTCAAGTCCATCCCCGAAGTACCGTCTGGTGAAATCTTAGGTTTGAGCGCTTTGTGATGGACTGGCTGTGTCGATAGGTTCAGGTGGCCGGCAATGTTTGGAGTGGAAGTAGGCGACGATAGGGCACTTGATATTCCAGGGAGTAAAAGCAATATTGCCAACGCAATTGAAGCAACCAGAGCAGATCTATAAGTAGAAGTTATCGTAAGACGAGTCAATGTTCTATTTCTATGCAGCAATGACTTATTTGTGAACGTAAACATAGAGTGAAGATTAGTTGAAATCTGATAAAACTTCTAATGGAAGCGCTTACATCACAAAGTGAGGTTCAGGTTGGCAAATGGGGCAGAATGCCGGTACTGGTGAAAGTAGTCCTTCAGACATTGCGACTATGAATGACTCGTATTTCTGTCGAAATAAATCGATCGATTCCAGTGCGCTTGACAAGGCATTCTCGTCAAGTCCACGCTGTGTTAGCCACCCAAGCAGGTGTTCATGGTGAGTTCCATCTGGACGTTCTTCAATACCGGGAGGAACTTTGAACCCAAGTACACTACAAATATCTCTCGAAGCGTGGGCCGCAAGAGTAAATGCAAGTTGGGCAGACGGTCGGCCTTCTTCAAAGATACTTTCAGGGTCGTGACAAATTAGGGCTGATGTATCTAAAATCGCAGTTAGGGCTGTGAGCCAAGATTGCCCAGTATGTTGTGACCTGTAATGCGACAGGACTGGGAATGATTGCATGGAATCCATGAGTTCAGCAGTCCATATCTGCCAATCATCTAAGAGTGCTCGAAGTTCACTTGGGCTATATAGTGCATACCTTGAAAGAATTGCCCCAGGTGTCGGAGGACAACCTGTCAATATTGTAAGGCGATTTACAAAGACTTCACGCTGGGAAAAGGACTGATAAAGAACCGGAATATAAGAGATGACAATGGCTAGAAATCCGAGTCCAACACCTGCTTCGGCTACCGTCAAAGCCCGTTCAGCTGCCGTGACCGGAACTAGGTCACCAAGACCTAAAGTGAAAAAGGTCGTACCACTGAAATAGAGATCACTTGGAAGCGATCGTGAGCCACTCGCTTGACGGATGTGCGAACCTAATCCCCAGTGCATTAGAGCAAAGCCAATTAGAATTCCCCCTGCCCAACAAACAAGGAGTACGAGAATCATTGCCGGACCAAAGTAGGCCAGAACGGTATCTCGTGAACTCTGTCGTTTTAGGGCTTTAGCAAACTTTCGATAGGGCGTCCACGCAATTACAAAAAAGAGATTAGTAAGACGCAGCCTTCGATTTACTCGTCGCGGCAAGATAACTGTTTCAAAGGCGTCAAGTAAGACAAAGAGAACCACTAACACGCCTGAAATCGCGGCAATAATATGCATACTAGAAGAAAGCCAGAACTCTAGGGAATATAAACTTGATCAAACTAGATTACAACACGATGTTGTTCAGCAAGCTTGACAAATGCTTCCACAACATTTGGATCAAACTGTTTACCTGATTGACTTACGATCTCTGTGACCGCATCTTCGAGGGGCCACGCTGGTTTGTAACACCTTTCGTGAGTTAGTGCGTCAAATACATCTGCCACAGATACAATACGGGCAGGAAGTGGAATAGCTTCTCCTTTGAGTCCGTTTGGATAACCTGTTCCATCGAACTTTTCATGGTGGGCAATAGCTATATCTTTTGCCATTTCCAAGAGATGATATTCGGATCCTTCCAAGATCTCAGCTCCAATCTTGGAGTGGGTCTTGATGATCTCGAATTCCTCTTCCGTGAGGCGCCCGGGTTTGAGTAAAACGCTATCGGGCACTCCGATCTTACCTAAGTCGTGCAGAGGGGATGCTCTACGCAGCGTGTCGACTTCAAATGGGGTAAGACCCATCGCTTGGGCCATTAGCGAAGCTGAGTGTCCAACACGTCGTGTATGGTCACGGGTATCATCATCTCTATATTCGGCCGCAATTGCTAGCCGCTCCAAAACCTCTAAACGCGTATGCTCTAGTTCTGCTGTGCGAATTCCTACTAGAACCTCTAACTCCTCCGAATGTTTCTCAATCTTGTGGTTCAGGCGTTTTACCTCTAGAAGATTCTGAACTCGAAGTAGAACCTCAATAGCGTCAAAAGGTTTTACCAGGATATCATTTGCTCCTGAAGCAAGTGCGTGTCGCCTGGTCTCGTGACTTGTATCATCGGTCATGATCAGAACCGGCAGAAAAGGAAATCTATTAGGATCGGCTCGCAGGTGCTTGAGGAAATTGGCCCCGGTTATATCGGGTAGGTGGAGGTCCAGAAGAATCAAGTCAGGTTCATCGGAAAAGACCATAGTGAGCCCTTGCTCAGGATCGAGAGTTGAGGTGTAGTTGGTAAAGCCTTCGGCCTTGAGTAAGTTTTCTAATTGGTTAACATGATCGGAGTCGTCATCGACAATTAGAAGGCGAGAGCCTTTAATTTGAAAGTCAAGCCCAACCTGCTCGAATGCCTTTAATTCGTCATCAGTCACTTCGAGATACTCACTGTCCGATTGGTTCAATGAACCATTCCTTTCTAGTTTTACAGCCTTTGGTGAGTGTTCAACCTTCTAAGAGAATTCTCCGGCTGATTACAACCACAATAATTGTATGCGAATATTGCTCGATAATTCTCGGGAGGAATATCGTATACTTCCTGACCTGGCCTTTCATATTCGCAACTGTCTGCGCAAGTAAGTATCATTTACAAAAAGCCCCCGTAGCTCAGAGGATAGAGCGTCGGTTTCCTAAACCGTGCGTCGCAGGTTCGAGTCCTGCCGGGGGCGCCACAAAATAGCTGGTCAGAGAGTTATAGCTCCACTCAAAAATGAACAAAGTTCAAAAATGGGAATCATTTGGGAATCAAATGTGCTAGGCTGGCACCGTGCGAGGGCATTTAGAACCCAGAGGAAAAGGTACGTGGAGAGCGAAAGTCTTTGTCGGTTTTGACAAAGATACAAACCGACGAATGTATCTAACTCGCACTATCCACGGTACAAAAAGACATGCCGAAAATGTCATGCGTCAATTACTTGTTGAAGTTGGCGGTGGGGCAGATGCTTCAACAGAAGGAACTATGGCGCAGCTTGTGGGACGATGGCTTGAGATAGCTAGCGACTCACTGTCCCCTACCACTCTCAAAGAGTACAAACGCTTGTTGGATCGACACATTTTGCCAAGTCTCGGGAAACGTAAAATTAGGTCTTTGAGAACATCTGACTTAGATGCGTTCTACGCCAGACTAAAAAAATCGGGTGGGAATCACGGAAGACCACTAAGTGCACAAAGTGTAAGACACATTCATACATTGATCCATCGAATACTTAGCCAAGCAGTCAAATGGGGCTGGGCTTCTTCAAATCCTGCAAGCCAAACGAGCCCTCCTAAAGTGCGAAGCTCTCAAATAGTTGTACCAACTGCTAGACAAGTTGTGAGTCTGATAGATGGCGCAAAGTCAAGCAGCCAAAGTTTTGGCTGTCTAATTCGCCTAGCTGCTATAACTGGTGCTCGGAGGGGTGAGCTTTGCGCACTGAAATGGAGTGATGTTGACCTCGACAAAGGGATACTTACCATCTCTAGCTCCATTGTTGGAGACCGCATAGACGAAGTAGTGGAAAAGGACACCAAAACTCATTCCAGTCGCACGATTGCCCTTGATAAAGATACTTGTAAGGTGCTAGGCGATTGGCGTGACACGTGTGACGACAGGGCTAGAAAATGCAGTGCCAAATTAGTCCCGAAGGCTTACATCTTCTCTGATGCGCCAGATGGAAGCGCATGCTGGCGACCAGGCAAAGTCACTTTAGCTTTTAGCCGATTATGTAAAAGGCTAGAAATTGACGGCGTTCGTTTTCATGACTTGAGACACTTTGCAGCAACAAGAATGCTAGCTGGTGGAGTACCTGTAAAAACCGTCTCGGGTAGATTAGGTCATGCTAATGCAGCCACGACGCTAAATGTATATGCACACTTCTTGCAGGCTTCAGACGTAGAAGCAGCCGATGTTCTTAGTGAGCTTTTAGAACAAAATGGCAAGGACTAAGATTGCTTAGATGGGAAAGAATGCAAGTTTCTTACAAGAAAACCTACTGTTCTGGGGTGAAATGCGTAAGTCCGTTCAACGAATTGGGCGCGGTTATAGAGGCTCCTTATGGGAGTGAGTTATTGATGAAGTTGTGAAGTTGGTCTAGTTGTTATGCAACCTGTTCTGTCATGGTTACGGAATATCCAAGTGCTTCGATCCGTCTCTTAAGCCGCTTAGCCTCATAGTCGGGATTGTTGAAGCGCTCGAAGTATTGAGCACCGGGGTCTTTATATGTCGTATTAGTAGATAATAGATGCCAAGTTACGTCAAGAATCGAATGGGCAACCGCGACTGCTGCCTTATTGGGTCCTCTGCGTTTGGCGATACGTGAGTACTGGGCAAAGAAAAAGCTTCCTTTACTCCTTGAGGCTGCGCGAGCCGCCTCGATAAGAGTCCTACGCAACCATGGAGATCCATGGCGAGTACCTGCAGGGCGATGTTTGCCAGCCGATTCATAGCTAGCAGGTGCTACCCCTGCCCAGGCACATAAATGTCCCGATGTTGGAAACTTACTCATATCTGCCCCAGTTTCTGCCACGATTACTTGGGCGGTGGTTTGAGAGATCCCAGTAATGGAACACAAAGTAGTAACCGCTTGCTCAAAAGGGACGAGGAGCTTGGCAATCTCTCCGGTCAGGCCTGCAATCGTTTGGTCCATGTGATCGATATTGCTAATGATCATTTTGCACAAAAATGCGTGGTGTGACCCGAACCTTGACTCAAGTGCTTCTTCAAGACGCGATATCTTCTTTCGCATAGTTCCCTTGGCCATCTGAGCTAGAACTTTCGAGTCACGTTCTCCTTCAATTAGTGCTTCAATGATCTGTCGGGAAGACATACTCCATACAGCCGAGGCTACAGAAGTCAACTTGATCCCAGCATCTTGAAGTACTTTTTCTAGGCGCTGTATCTCCTTGGCCCGCGCATCTACTTGTGTCTTGCGATAGCGGGTTAGTTCTCTTAGCTCTCTGATCTCAGGTGGCGGAACCAGACTTGGCCTTACCATCCCGTGGGACGCAACATCAGCCAACCACTCTGCATCGGATAAATCGGTTTTACGCCCAGGTACGTTTTTCACGTGTTGTGCGTTACACAACCACAACTCTTCGAACAGCCCTTCGAGACTGTAGTAGACCGGTTTCCAATACACTCCGGTTGCCTCCATTGCAACCGTTGTTACTGAATGGTCCGTCATAAAGATCGACAGTTCGACAAGTCCTTTATGTGTTGTTGCAAAGGACTTCTTCGTCACCGATACTGAACCTTCAGGATCTTGTACTCTACAAGCGGCCACGACACTGTCGCGATGAATATCGAGGCCAGCTACTTTGCTCCTTATCTGTTTCACTTTTCAGCTCTCCTTTTCTAATAGTTACATCAAGTGGCTGTCGAGAGAAAGACATGAGTAAAGCGGAATCTGGGATTCGTGCTCAAAGCGACAATTATAAGGTCCTCAATAGTCTTCGCACCAGACTTATTACGCGCATAAAGCTGCAAGAGCCGACGGCGACTACACTCAACAACCACCTAACAAGTATCGCATCTATTTGCGATCTATGGGGTATCCATGTAACTGGCCTTGCCTCCGCAGGCCACAAGATGTTGGGGTGCTACTGCTCTCATGCTGGCCGATGTTGGGGTCCTAGCGCGGTAGGGCCATCTAAGTGGATACCCCATTGCGATCTAACACACCGGACTTGCTAAGCACCGCATTTCATCTATTGATGGTGGCCCGAAAGGGGCATGGGGACTTATAGTTGAAAGCCAAGTACCGAGCGCAACTGCATATGCAAAAACAATTGTGATTTCAACATCTATCGTAAATAACTTTGAAAAAGGAGAATTAAAAGCCGTCATTGCCCATGAGCTCTGGCACTGGCAACAAGGAGACGGCATTGGCTACATGCTATTTAGGTGGTGTTCATGGGAGTTAGTGCTTATATATAACATTGCTAAATTTGGTCGTGGAGATAAGAACAGCCAAGGAGCTAAACTGAACAACCCTGGGTTCTTTGGAGACTCCTTACCTTTTGAAGGAGAATGGAATTATGTCAATAGAAACAACAATAGTGAAACCAAATGCGCGACGATACTCGTTGGCTGAGAAGGAACAAGCAATT
>JAKAVM010000042.1 GCA_021827485.1 Actinomycetes bacterium | reverse complement strand
ATCTCCCGCTACAACAAATCCAGCTAAGCAACTTCAGCCACCTAATACCCCAGGTGGAACAGCGGCGATACCAAGTCACGAGACCAATAGAACAGACACCCAGGGTGGGACAACGCGGATACCAAGTCACGAGACCAATAGAACAGACACCCAGGGTGGGACAACGCGGATACCAAGTCACGAGACCAATAGAACACTGCCCCCTCAGCCCCCAACCCCGCCAACTAGCGACCTCGAGGATGAAGCACTTAGGCTTGTCATGGCTGGTGAAGAACTCATCCAATTGGGGCTTCCCGAGATTTTATTTAGCTCTGTGGCGCATCGTAAGTGTTTTATTGCCTTGCAAAACTCTGCTTTCTCACTGTCTCAAGCACTCTCTATCCTTGAACCACTCGAAGCAAAACTTCTGTCGAAGCTGGCTGCAGGCCAGCCGACGAGCCTTCCGGAAGAAGTCTGGCGAGCCCTGATAGAAAAGGCTTCTTTGAGATCGATATCGGCAATTGAACGAACTATTCACATACAGCCAGACAAGTTTGCCGAATTAGAGCCGTTAAAAATTGCCATAAGGGTCGCTATTGAGGAACTAAGGGATCTTAAAAACCCTGCTTCCTCGACCGAGGCAGCAAATTCGCTGTTAGGATGGCTAATTGAACATGAATCTGGAGAGATGTTTGTAAATTGATTGAGATTATCAATCCTGGCAGGCTGCGATGGTAAAACGTCAAAATAACTCTGTTAAGCAACAAGTTATACCAGACTCGTTTTCTCAAATTTCACCAAGTGAGCTTCGACGCTTGCGAACTTTGGGTAAGAAGTCGGGAAAGATCACTCAAGATGATCTCATGTCTGCGATCAAACATATTGAGCTGACGCCAGATTTTCTGAAAGATGTCTTTGACTGGGCAGAATCTCAAGGATTTGAGCTTGTAGATGAGCACGAACAAGAACATGAGTTACTGCCAACTCTCGATGATCTTGAAATAGACGATATCGAGTTGGAACATTTAGCTAATCCGCTAATTACAGCCAAAGACCCAACCGAACCGACACTAAAGCCTACTGCTTCTAAATCGCAATCCTCCAGCCACAAATCCAAAAGTAGTAACACTGCTTTAGTTGCTAGAACTACTAAACCTAAAGAAGCGGATGCTGGCCTATATACTCAAGACGCAGTCCAATCATATCTCAAAGAGATTGGTAAAGTTCCGCTCCTATCAGCCGCCCAAGAAGTTGAACTGGCTAAACTTGTTGAAGCTGGAATCAAAGCAGCTGAAGCCATTGCATCGCTAGAAGATAAATATAATCCCGAACCAGTTCCTACTAAAGACTTGCATCATTTAGAACTTGACATAGAGCAAGGGTTCAAGGCCAAGAAGCAACTAATCGAGGCCAACCTCCGCCTGGTAGTCTCGATAGCCAAACGTTATAGAAATAGAGGAATGGCACTACTCGACCTTATCCAAGAAGGAAATCTTGGGCTAATGAGAGCAGTCGAGAAATTTGACTATAACCGAGGCTTTAAATTTTCAACCTATGCAACCTGGTGGATTCGTCAGGCAATTACCCGAGCCATTGCAGACCAGGCTAGGACCATTCGCATTCCGGTTCACATGGTAGACGTAATCAATAAAATGACTCGAATCAAGCGGCAAATGGCTCAAGAAAGCGGCCGAGAGCCAACCGCAGAAGAACTTGCTGAAAAAGTAGATCTCCCGGTTGCAAAGGTGCGGGAACTTCAAAGAGTCTCACAAGACACACTCTCACTTGAACAACCGGTGGGTGAGACCGATGACTATATGCTCTCAGACACAATCGAAGATGAATCGGCAATCGTTCCGGCCGATGCGGCGACTCGCAAGCTCCTGGGCGAAGCTTTAGAGAAAACTCTTTCTCAACTCTCAGATCGAGAGCGCGAGCTACTCACTATGAGATTCGGACTAGATGGTGGTCGTATGAGAACCTTAGAGGAGGTTGGAAAGGCACTTGGAGTGACTAGAGAACGAGTACGTCAGATTGAGGCCAAGACCATTGCAAAACTTCGCAACCCTCAAAGATCAAAACCCCTACGGGACTATTTAGAAGAAGGTTGAACTCTCCTCTGGTGTCGAGTTCGTCGTGGCTTAGAGGTAGCGACGCTCTGCCTGAGACTGCTTCAATGTATCGGCCAAAAAGACCACGTTATCTGATTGACTCTTCCTCCTCCGGTTCGCCTCTTTGTTCGCCGAGCCAAGTCGCCCCGAGATTGGGTCCGTCAAAAGAGATTTCGGCCTTTTTGAAGCCCCAAGCAAATCATGTGATCGCTCAATTCCTAAATTGACCAAGGCTTTGCTCTTGCCGACCCCAGACCGAAAGACACTAGAGCGCGAAGCCGACCGAAGTAGTTTATTTAGCTGCTCGTATCTCTGCCTGCCTGCCTTTGCGCCGATATAGTAGCCTATCGCCGCCCCTGCAACTAGACCCGTTTTCATCCTCATAGAACTCCATGCTCTCGCGAACTGGCATAGTTTGCAAACGATTCTTAACGAAAAAATTATTCTTGCTCTTCGCTAGCTGCTAGCCTCTTTTGGAACACTTTTGGTTCAAGTGGTTAAATTGCATTTAGATCAATTTGCCACCGGACTACAGGTAGCCTTCCGGGGTAGCTCAATCGGCAGAGCAAGCGGCTGTTAACCGTTAGGTTGAGAGTTCGAGTCTCTCCCCCGGAGCTTGTTCGAGATAGTTGCGTAACTTACGTGGCAGTCTTGGGCAGTAAGGCGCTTATGTGCCGAAATTATTGCCGAAGGGCCCGTAGCTCAGTGGTTAGAGCGGAGGACTCATAATCCTTTGGTCGCAGGTTCGAATCCTGCCGGGCCCACCGGAGCTAGACTTGTGGCTCTCCACAGAAGTTAGGAACGCTAGGTGCTTTTTGAAGAGATGAACCCCATTCAATGGCAGTCTGCTGGCAAGATCGTGGAACTAGCCGGATACAGCATCTTTACAATCGATACCGGTGAAGTTGGCAACCAGGACTCAGAACCGCTGCTAATACTGCATGGTTTCCCAACCTCGTCCTACGACTTCCATCTCGTTTTAGACCAACTTAGCCAACATAGGCGTGTCATTGCATTGGATATGCTTGGCTTTGGATTCTCAGATAAGCCTGACATTCATTACACTCTTGCCCTTCAAGCAGATATTATCAATGAATTTCTATCGTACCTTGATATACACAGCCTATCTCTGTTGACCCATGACATGGGAGACAGCGTTGGCGGAGAGTTATTAGCCCGCAACTTAGAAGGAGCTAATTCTTTTACATTTGTCCAGCGCGTTTTGACCAATGGCAGTATATATATCGAGCTTGCCCACCTTAGCGGAGGGCAACAATTCTTGTTGGCTCTCCCCGATGAAATTCTTGCCCAAGTAATTGATCCTTCTACCAAACGATTCGAAGATGCACTTGAGACAACGTTCAGCCCTAGACATCACGTGGATCCCAGTGAGCTTCAGGCCTGTGCGTGGTTGATAACTTACAATCATGGCCATAGGGTTTTACCTCGAACTATCCGCTATATAGAGGAGCGGCGAGCCAATCAATCCCGATTTACCGGAGCGATTGAACGCCACCCATCTCCTCTTTCAATTCTGTGGGGTGAAGATGATCCTATTGCTATCGCAAAAATGGCTAGAAAACTACTTGAAGATCGAAGCAAATTAAATGATACTCGTTCCGGGTCACCGCTAGACACGCAATTATGCATTACTAAATATATAGGACACTACCCAATGCTTGAAGGGCCCGCTGAGTTTGCAAAGAGTGTAATTAAAGCAATAAACCATCCGTGATTAGCTGAAATCAAACTTACTATCCCAATATATACGTATATTCTAATATTGGACTATACCTCCTGGTACGATGTACATTCAATATTTGGGCTTTAGCGAACTGGACAGCTAAGAAAACTTTGATAGAATTATCGGCATGCCCTCCCAAATTTGTAGCCGTATTCAAGATGTCATTGATTCAGCTCGGCTTTTGGACCACCCGTACTATCTAAGATGGAGCAAGGGAGACCTAACCCTAGAGGAAATAGCTGGATATGCCCACCAGTACCGCTTTTTTGAGGAGTATCTTCCAAATTTCCTTGAGAAAATCATAAAGCAACTTCCTGATTGCCAAGCTAAATCTCTTCTAAAACAAAACCTTGAAGATGAGCTTGGTCATCCCGAGCCCCATCTGGAAATGTTCGATAAATTTGCGGTCGCTGTCGGTTGTGATCTTTCTACAAGCCCTAAGGTTTCCCAAGCAATGGAAAGTCTCATTGAGGTATACGAACTTGCTGCTAGCTATGGACCAGCTAACGCCTTAGGTGCCCTCTCGTATTACGAAATGCAATCGGCTGAAATTGCGCTATCTAAGGCTCAAGGATTGCGCTCTGAGTATGGACTATCTGAAGACGAGATTACTTTTTGGGATAATCACGCGACGATGGAAGTGGACCACGCCGACTGGACCGCTAAAGCTATTGATGACGTTGTGTTCGACGACATGATCACAGCAGCTATCGACTTTACCCAAAGGGCAAGTCGTGCGTGGTGGGACTTTCTAGACGAGAGAGAAAGCCTTCAACCAGCTCTGACAGTCCGATAGGCGAGAGAGAAAGCCTGCAACTAGGCCCCCCGGCTTACCCGCGTGTCCTCCCCTCCCAATACTTACATTACTTCAGTATAGTAGCAGTCTTGTATGACGTTTTGATATACTGAACGTATGACACAAGTATCAATTCGCCTTAGTTCCCACCTGATACAAGAGGTTGACTCCCTGGTAGCTGCCGGAGCTGTAGCGAGCCGTACTGAAGCTATACGGCGAGGACTTGAGGAATTAATAGCAATGCACCGACGGGCCCAGATCGGGGGCTTGATCTCAGAGGCTTATCACATAAAACCACAAACCTCCGAGGAACTTGCTGGTATCGAAGCATCTACAGTTGCGATGATTACATCTGAACCTTGGTGAGTTTTCCTCTCCAAGGTGAAGTGTGGTGGGCTGAAGCTGAAGATAAACGTAGACCAGTTCTGATCGTTACTCGAAGCGAGGCCATCGCCGTTCTTACTGGAATCATCGTCGCTCCAATAACGCGTACTGTCCGTCATATTCCAACAGAGGTTTATCTTGGTCCCGAAGAAGGTATGGAAGTCGAATGTTGCGCATCCTTCGACAATCTCCAATGTATATTACGTTCTGCACTCACAGGTAGAATTGGTTATCTCGGTTTACGTCGACAAGAAATTTGCGGCGCACTTCGCGCGCTCGCTGATTGTTGAATTGTTCAATTCCCTACTCTTCTATCGTTGTGAGATTACTTGCGCAATGCGCCAGGTGCCCACAGGCCGACTCCAGTATTTCGCCTCTTGGCCGTTGTAATTAGTTTCGCTATCGCGCTAGCTGCATCGCCATCTTGAAACATAAGCGCTACCTGTCTGAACAACGCTAGACGCTCTCTTTCGGAACTGGTTATCACACCCAGCTCACGCTGTAATTCGCTAGCGGTTCGTGCATATCTAACCACCCCGGCCTTAGCCATAGCTTGAACATTGACTCGTCCATGTCCGGGAATAGGTCGATAGCTCACAACTGGGAGCCCTATTGACAGCGCCTCCATACAAGTCAAACCCCCAGCGTTTTCCAACATCGCATCGCAGGCAATCATGAGAGGCGAAAGATCTCTAACCCAGCCGAAAACTATCCCTCGTCCTATCGATTCAACCGTCTTTTCCACTTCACTTTGGAGCTTAGTATTGCGTCCGCAAACAACAACCGGAATCAGTGCTGGATTCTTGGCGATATCTTGTAGCGCATCTACAACTTCACCAACCCCCCATGAACCCCCCACAACTAGTACTAATTTATCTGTGACAGATACACCCAGACCTCTTCTAACCACAAATCTATCCCATGGCGGATCAAGGTAAATTGGTCGAACAGTTGGTCCACTTACAATAGTTTCTTTACATCCTCTCTCAACTAGTACCTTGCGCACCGACGGGTGTAGACAAATATTCAAGTCAATACCTTTGTGCAGCCAAGCACCGTGGGGGAAGAAATCGACCAGAATTGATGCGGTCGGAACTTCAATTATCTCCTTATCGCGAAGCTCCCCCAATACTTGGGATGTTATATTGAATGTCGATACTATCGCAACTGGATTATTTGTGTGAACCCACTGCCGAATTGCATTTTCAGTAAATTTTCTAATTGGGGAAAAAGGTGAAAAACGAACCTTCTCTGGCATAAGCCAAACCCTAAAGATAAAATTATAAGTATGGGGAAAGTACTTGACAGATTTCTCAAAGGCAAATCGTATGAGATTCCCCAACCTCATAGGTAACAAATTACAGAAATCTACCTTTGCGCACTCAAATCCTAAGTTTTCAAGGCGTCGTGCTATCTCGCTGGCAACGCCATTGTGCCCCTCTCCCAGGCTGGCAGTAAGGATGAGAATTCTTCCTGGAGTATCAATGGGCCGATGCACCTGGCGATGAGTTTGGGTCAGGTCACTCAAGTGATGCGAGTACTTCTCGAAACGGACCACATGCTTTCCGGCGCGCTTAGAGGGCCACCAATTCCACCTACCGAGAAGGGCAACTACCGAAGGAACCAAGATTGAACGTACTAGAAATGTGTCCATCAGGATACCTATTGCCAGAATTAATCCAACTTGCTCTACTTCAGCATTAGATGAACCAGGATCTCCAGAAAAAGCCAGCACTGCAAAAGTGCCAGCCATTACGAGTCCGGCGGACGAAATGGTGCTGCCTGTAGAGCCTAAAGCTCTCACTATCGCTTCGCGAAGGTTACCTTTAGTAGACTCGTCACGGATTCGCGACATTAATAGGATATTGTAATCTTCACCTAAAGCGAGAAGAAAGATAAACAACGTGAAGGGCAAAATGAAAAATACACCACCTTGATGCTTAATATCCATAAAAATAATCACAGCAACACCTAATGTCGCAAAGAGAGATAGCGTTACACTCGCGACTAGATAAAGTGGGGCAACGATGCTTTTCAGCATCAAGCCGAGTAATAACGCAATAACTAATATAACAACTGGTACTACTCTCCAGAAGTCGCTCCCAGATACAACACTGACATCATAGACTGCTGCGGTCTGTCCGGTAACTCCTGTACTTACCGCACCATATTTGTGTCCCAGCTCATTGACAAAGGCCCTTAATTTCGGTATTTGCCTGAGTGCTCCAGTTGACAATGGCGGCCCTCCCGAAAGAGATGCTTCAAATTGGATGGTTCGCCCATCGGGGGATATGAATTGCGAGGTTGCCTGGTACATCTCGTATTGGAGAGGTGCTACATAATCGTTCTTAGGTTCAATATTGGCTAACTGGTTTGCTGGGCCAAGAATTGCGTGATCACTTAGCAGTTGAGTTGTTGTAAGTGGAAGGCCTATTGGGTTTAGCGGTCCTAAAGTCGACACAAAAAGCTTCGATTGCGCCAACTTGCTTGCGATCTCATCCAAGTCCGCTGCATTGTTCCAGATGGAATTTCTAAGCTTTACGACAATAGCCGTCGGACTTTCGCTGACTCCGGGCCAATGCTTGGTAAAAGCCTGATCTCCAATATAAGCCGTACTATTAGACGGAGCGCTAAGAGCGCCTTCAGTTCCTGCGGGTTTCGAGTAGCTGGCTAGGTAAGCGAGGCTGCCAAAGCCAGCAACTCCAACGAGTAGTGTTATAGCTGGACGCTGCACTACTCTTTTTGCGGTCTTATACCAAATATTTCTCTGTGAAACTCTATATTCCACCCCTTGCTTCCCACCAACGCGTGAAGGCCAAAACATCCTCGGCCCTATTAGAGCAAGTAACGCAGGTGTAAGAGTCAAGCCTGCCAACAACATGACGCCAACTGATAGTGCAAGGGGAATGCCTAGGCTCTGATACATACCGAATTTGGCTAGGAGTAGACACAGTAGTGCAAACATAACCGTAAGAGCTGAAAACGCAATTGATTCGCCAACTCTGCGAATAGCAATAACTATTGCGTCGTGAAACTCAATTGACTTGCGCAACTCCTCTCTAACCCTAAGACCCAAAAAGAGCCCATAGTCGGTGCCAGCCCCAAGCACTAAGGCGATCAAGAGTATCTGGGTAAGATCAGATATTTGGATTCCGGCTCCAGGCAATTCGGCAACCAAGCGCTGCGAAATAATTACCGCAATTGCCGCAGGGAGAAATATGAGTACGGGTGCAAGCAGAGAGCGAAAGACCACTAACAAGAGCAGCAATATAAGTATTGTAGAAATATCTTCGACCTCGTTAGCTTTGCTCTGGTTGGCAATTTGAGCAGCTACCGTATCGGCGATCTCACCGGCTACGTCAATCTGAAGTGAGGTACCCTTGGAAAGCCTTTGGCAGACCGAATTTAGTTTCTCAACTAAGGAGGCGGTGTTCTGACTGGAAAAAAGCGAGGCCGAACTCTCAACGATAAACAGGTGCGCTTGCCCGTCCGAGGAGGCTCCAGCGTCTACAACGTTTTGAACCTGGCTCAGGTGGGCAATTGCGGATCTTACCTTGGTCAGATAAACCTCTTGTCGAGCGGTTATCGGCTCCCCACCTTGATGCACCACTACAAGAACAGTTGAAAAATTCTCTGCCCCAAAAGTCTTAGCGAGCTTTAGTGCCTTGACGCTAGGGGCGCTTGAGGGTAGTAGAGAGGCGTCGTTAGAGTTGATTGCATTTCCAATAGAGGGCATGAAAAATACACAAGTAATGGCAATCAAGGTCCAAGATGCTATAACAGCGATTTTGTGGCGAACGACAAACCTTCCAGTCAAGCCAAAAAATCGAATGAAAAGTCGCCTCACCTAACCTCTTGATCCTAAGTTTACAGCTCCCCTTCTATCGCGGGGAGACTAAATCAGCGCTTGTGCACAGGCAAGTCGAGCTACTGGTACCCTGAAAGGGGAGCAACTCACATAGTTGAGACCACTCTTGACAAAAAAGTAAATCGATTCCGGATCACCACCATGTTCTCCACAAACTCCTAGTTTCAATCCGGGCTTTACTTTCCTGGCCCTCTCGGCTGCAATTGCAACTAACTCACCAACACCAGCTTGATCTAGAGTATCAAAAGGATTGCGACTTAGCAGCCCCTTTTCTAAATATGCATTCATCATCCTTCCCTCAACATCATCGCGACTGAATCCAAAGGTCATCTGCGTAAGATCGTTTGTTCCAAAAGAGAAAAAGTCAGCATATTGAGCAATATCTTCAGCTCTAAGAGCTGCTCGGGGAGTCTCAATCATCGTACCGATGGTAACTTTGTCTCTAAAGTTCGCAGCTTTACCTTCCTCGGCCGCAACTTTCTCGATAGCAGCCTCTACCCAACTTCTAGCCAACTCCAACTCTTCACCCGTGACGGTAAGCGGAATCATTACTTCTACAATTGGATCCCCACCATTGCGCACTCTTTCAACGCACGCTTGCATAAGCGCTCTTACTTGCATCTCATAAAGACCAGGTTTGAGAACTCCCAGTCTGACTCCCCTTGTGCCAATCATCGGATTTTGCTCGCGCCAAGCTAGACTAGCTTTCTTTAAGCGTTCCTCCTCGTGACTTAGCCCCTCGGTTGCCTCTTTCACAAGTAAGCTCTCGACATCAGGCAAGAACTCATGCAGTGGAGGGTCTAGTAGTCGCACCGTAACTGGCAAGCCATCCATTGCCTTGAGGATTTCGATAAAGTCAACCTTTTGCGCTTCGCGCAACTCTTCAAGTGCCTGTGACTCTGCCTCTGGCGTCTCAGCCAAGATCATCCTACGCACAATTGGAAGTCGGTCTTCGCCCAAGAACATGTGCTCAGTTCTACAAAGTCCGATACCTTCAGCGCCAAAAGACCTCGCGTTTTGCGCGTCTGGTCCATTGTCGGCATTGGCCCTCACTGAAACTTTACCTTCTCGAATCTTATCTGCCCACGATAATAGTGTAGTAAGATCTTCAGGGGCCTCAGCGTTAGCGAGAGGTACTTCACCCAGAACAACTTCTCCTGTTGTTCCGTTGATTGAGATGTAGTCCCCTTGGGCTACTATCGTGCCATCGGCCAGGCTAAATTGGCGATCACCAATATTGATCGATTCAGCCCCCACAACCGCTGGCTTACCCCACCCGCGTGCAACGACTGCCGCATGAGAAACAAGTCCTCCACGTGCGGTCAAGATACCCTGTGCCGCAATCATTCCATGCACGTCTTCTGGCGAGGTCTCTGACCTAACCAAGATAACGCGTTCACCTTCCTCACCATATTTAGCACAATCGTCAGCAGTGAAATATGCACGTCCAACAGCCGCCCCAGGTGATGCTCCAAGACCTTTGGCTACGACTTTGATGTCTTTGCTAGCAAACTGCGGATGAAGCACTTGAGAGAGATGGTCTTCGGTGATACGCATAATGGCTTCTGATTTAGTGAGCTTAATTACTGGGTCGCTAGTCATTTCAACCGCCATCCGAAGTGCGGCTACCCCAGTTCGCTTTCCAACTCTGGTTTGTAGCATCCACAGTTTGTCTTGTTCAATTGTGAATTCGGTATCACACATGTCGCGATAGTGCTCTTCTAACCGAGCAAAAATTGACATCAACTCCGAATAGACGGCAGGGAAAGTGTCATTTAGTGCCGATAGTGGCAAAGTATTGCGGATACCAGCCACAACATCCTCGCCTTGAGCATTTATGAGAAAGTCGCCATAAGCTCCTTGAGATCCAGTTGCAGGGTCTCTCGTAAAACCAACTCCTGTTCCCGATCTAGCGTCCCTATTGCCAAATACCATTGCTTGCACATTGACAGCAGTTCCCAAGTCGTGCGATATCTTCTCTCTGTTACGGTATGCGAAAGCCCTTGGGCCGTTCCAGGACCCAAATACAGCTTCAATAGCGCCTCGCAGCTGGTCTTGAGGATCTTGGGGGAAGGGGAAACCAGTTTGCTTTTCCACAACTTGCTTATAAGCCGAAATCAACTCCTTGAGGACCTCAGGTTCTAGTTCAGCATCCGACTTCACCCCGGCTTTCTCTTTAGCCTCTTCTAGTGGCTTATCGAACTCCTCCGCCGAGATACCTTGAACAATTCGTCCATACATTGAGATGAATCGGCGATAAGAATCGTAAGCAAATCTACGATCATTTGTTTGTTTGGCAAGCCCTTCGACAGATTGGTCGTTGAGCCCAAGATTCAAAACCGTGTCCATCATGCCAGGCATTGAAAACTTTGCCCCAGAACGCACCGAAACGAGAAGTGGATTATCAGGGTCGCCAATGACCTTGCCCATTGATACTTCAAGGCGGTCTCGGGCTTTTTCTATTTCATTGCTCAGTCCTTCGGGCCATCCTTGCTTCATATAGGCCCGGCACGCATCGGTTGAGATAGTAAATCCGTGAGGAACAGGCAGCCCAAGTACGGACGTCATCTCTGCCAAGTTGGCACCTTTGCCTCCTAGCAGGTCTTTCATGTCCTTAGGAGGCCGGTCGTGGTTGTGAGCGAAATCGAAAACAAATTGCATATCTATAGCCTAGTGGCTCAGAGGCCAAGTTGCCTAGCTAAGAATTTTGAGTAATTTCACATGAGCGAAAATGCTATTAGTCGCAGATTACACGACCCTCAATTACGAATGTCTTCCTTTTCGCTTACAGTCAGTTTTTCGAGGATTGTTGGGCTTAGCTCTGTAATTGGTATACGGCTTTGAAGCGTTGTATCACGATCGCGAATGGTTACACACTGATCGTCAAGAGAGTCAAAATCTACTGTAACACAGAGAGGAGTGCCTATTTCATCCTGCCGCCTATATCGTTTACCGATTGATTGAGTTTCATCATAGTCGCACATGTAACTTACTTTGAGATTGTCAAATACTTGATTTGCCAATTCGATAAGGGGCTCTTTCTTGGAAAGAGGTAAAACTGCCACTTTGTAAGGGGCCAGATCAGGATGGAGCTTGAGAACTGTTCGCGGCTCTCCCCCAACTTCATCCTCACCATAAGCACTTAGCAGGAATGCCATCATCGCTCTGGTAGCTCCCGCTGCGGGCTCAATAACATGTGGTGTATAACGCTCACCGCTTGCTTGATCGAAATACTCTAATTTCTCCCCTGAAAACTTTGAATGCTGGGTTAGGTCGTAGTCGGTGCGATTGGCAATGCCTTCAAGCTCACCCCATCCCCAGGGATATAGAAACTCGACATCACAAGTACCAGTCGAGTAGTGAGACAGCTCTTCTTTGTCGTGATGACGAAGTTTGATTGAACTATCTGGTATGCCAAGATTCTTGTACCAGTTATATCGTTCTGAAAGCCAGTACTCGAACCACTTATCGGCTTCACTCGGAGGCACAAAAAACTCCAACTCCATCTGTTCAAACTCTCTTGTACGAAAGACAAAATTTCCTGGAGTAATCTCATTGCGAAATGACTTTCCCATTTGTGCTATGCCAAATGGAGGCTTTTTGCGAGATGTATTCAGCACGTTGGCAAAGTTAACAAACATGCCTTGTGCGGTCTCGGGACGTAAATAAGCTTCAGAACCAGATTCTTCGACTGGACCAACATTAGTCTTGAACATCAAATTAAACGCTCGTGCTGGAGTTAGATCGACTGACCCGCAGGACTTGCAAACTGGTATCTCATCACCTTGACTAAGTCCACTTGGAACATTCCAGCCCCTTTTTGTCCAGGCCACGAGTCGCTCTTCGGTTATTTCAACTGTCTCCAATTGATCTTCTCGCGACCGTTCCTTGCAACTTTTGCAATCCACTAGAGGGTCGGTGAAGTTTTCAAGATGGCCGGAAGCGGCCCATATTTTTGGAGACGATAGTATGGCAGCGTCAATTCCAACAACATCGTGGCGCATTTGAACCATTGAGCGCCACCAAGCATCTTTTACATTTCGTAACATCAGTACGCCTAGTGGTCCGTAGTCGTAAGTAGACCGAAATCCACCATAGATTTCAGCCGAAGGAAAGATAAAGCCCCTGCGCTTGCAGAGATTGACCACCTTCTCCATAAGGTCGTTTGCTTCTTGCTCTGTCTCTATCGCCATCTCAGAGGTAGAGACTAGTTGGCCGGTTGGCTTCCCGTCATTTCCTTGGATGGTCTTGGTGAAGTCCACGATATGCCTGGTGGTATGTCACTGGCCTTGGCGAAGTCTACGATATGCCTGGTGGCATGTCACTGGCCTTGGTTGAAGTAGTTAGTATGAATCAGTACACTAATAGTATGAAAAGCATTGTATCGGAGAAAGGCCAAGTAACGATTCCCAAGAATATAAGAACCAAGCTCGGCATCACAGGTGGAGTTGTTCTAGATTTTGAAGAAGACCATGGACGACTTGTCGCAAGTAAGGTGAACATTCAGGATTCAGTTAGAGATGTTTTTGGAATAGTGACGATGAAAAAATCAACTGATGAATACATTGCTGAAATTCGGGGTTTAGAGAAGTAACTTGATTACTGCTGTTGATTCATCGGTATTGATCGATGTGTTCGCCGCTGATCCCACTCTTGGATTAAGTTCCTCAGATGCACTGCGTCGCGCGATCAATGAGGGTTCTCTAATAGCCTGTGAAATTGTTTTCTCAGAAGTATCCGCTGCATTTTCATCATCGGATGAAGCAAAGCGAGCTTTTAGGATACTAGGCGTTGAATTCACTTCGATTGATGAAACGGCTGCATTACTTGCGGGATCTCTTTTTGCTCGCTACAGACACAAAGGTGGTCGTCGAAACAGAATCATTCCGGATTTTCTAGTTGGTGCGCATGCTACGCTGAATGCTGATCGGTTGCTGACTCGAGATCGTGGTTTTTATCGGCAATACTTTCAAGATGTTGCAATTTGGTACCCTTCGCTAGGGAAATGACCGATATCAAAATAGGTCGTTAGGCAACTTTTGAGCGACGAGCCAATTAGGCCGTGGGCAGCATTTAGGCGACGAGCCAACTAGGGCCGTTCGCCGTTCGCCGTTCCTCAGACTTTCTCTAATACCTCCATAGATTTTAGGCGAGCTTCGAGGTGATGTTCCATTGCCTCAGTAGCCAAACTTCGCACCTCCCCGGAAACACTATTGGAAAATGTTTCAGCCAGCACTAGAGCCAACCCCCCACCCAATATTTTGCGCATAACCATTAGAGCTTCAGGAGTAATTGATCTTCCTCGTCGGCATTTATTACACAGAACCCCCCCATCTGCCGTGCTATAAGCAACTAGGTTTTCGGTCTCGCTACATTGGATACAACTTCCTAGGGCCGGACCAACACCCTCGGATACCAATACTTTGAGGAGAAATGCTGGAAGGATTAGTTGGGAGTCCCATGTCTCTAGCGTGCTAAGTGCTTTAACTAACATCGTATAGAGATCTACATTCGAAGCTTTTTCCAAAAATAGCCTGTCTGCAACTTCAAGCATAACTTGAGCTTGAGAAGTCATTTCAAGACTATTTCTAACCTCGACATGAGTGTCCAATACCTCAACTTGATTTATGATGTCGAGATTCCTACCCTCCCATAACATTAGATTCACGTGGTTGAGGGGCTCTAGTCGAGCACCTATACGACTTTTCAAACGCCGGACACCCTTGGCAACTGCACGCACCTTGCCATGGTCAAGGGTTGCTAAGACACAGATCCTATCAGCCTCTCCTAACTTATAGGCCCGAAGCACAACCGCCTGATCTCTATATTGACCCACCCCTACATCATAAATAGCCCCTAGGCTTATCGCGTGGATGGGCAGCTACTTAGGCCCACTCCTGCCATCTGCTAGATGTGGATGGGCAGCTACTTAGGCCCACTCCTGCCATCTGCTAGAAACCGAAGCCCACGACTTAGAAATGTGCTCTCGAAGAAAAACCAGCACAATTGCAAGACCAAGCAAAATGAGTGCTAATAACCCAAATACCGTATAGACGGGTACTTTGTGGGCAAAATGTATGAGTGCAATGACTGCAGAAATCCCAACAGCTACGGCGCCTGATACTACCAGTGGCCGACTTCGAACAATGATACCAGCCATGATCCAGACCACACCTTCGCCAGCCAGCAAATCTAAGTCAAGCGATCTGTGGGATAAGTCACTATGAGCACCAAGTGCTTGAACTGCAGTTGTAGCCAGGAGGAGAGTGGACCCCGATATCGACATTATCCATCCGGTCGATAGCGACCGGCCAGTATTTCGATCGTTAGGCCATATAACACCCAAGACGGTTAGGGTTGCCCCGGTAGCGAATATATATAGCTGAGGGTTACTTGCCCCAATAATTCGGGCCACCCAAAATCCCGAGAGTGAGATAGCGATTACTGACAGATACCAGAAGCCGTGATTCTTTCGTGCCCACGCCTCTAATGCCAGTATCAAACCCAGAGACAGAACTACAGTTAGACCAACCCAATTTCGCGGAGCAACAATGCTCCTAGGGTGTAGTTGTACTATGGGCAACAAGACGCAGGCTGCGCTCGAGACCAGACCGACAATTCTGACCCAAGGCACGCTTGAGCTTAGTCCAACAATTCTCTGGAACCTTGACCAGCTAGCAACGTAGGAAAGCCCATAAATCATCCAGGAGATTCCTGCAAACACAAGAGCGTACGTCCATCCAGCCATGTCTTTTTCTTGCATAATGCTTACAGTGCCAGCCATTAGAGTCACTGTGGAGGCTAGGACTACAACTCCCTCCTTCTCAACTACTCCGACTGCATAAAGTATCACTGAATAAGCAAACAGTATGATACCCAGAACCCACGTATCCCCTGACACCAAACCAGCAATAACGATTCCTAGGCTAGTTGCAAGCGCCAGTTGATATAGTACAATTGCCCACAAGCGTCCATATCTTCTTCCGAGCAATATTGCACCAAACACGTAAAAAGCAGGAAGAATGCTGAATACCTCTACAAAGGAAACTACCCTGGGGAGGTCTGTAGTGGAAACACCAAACAATAAGCGGCCCACAGTCAACACCGTCCAACCAAGTGCGCAAGTAAGTGTTATCCCAGCTAGGAAAAGCCACTGAGGTTTCTGGGTGTTGAATGCAACCCAAATACCAAGAGCTGTTGCTGCTAGCAGCGTAGTCGCTTCTAGCCACGGGACTGTTCCGATCAGCGGCACGCACATCAATACTTCAGTCACAGCAATAACCCTCAAGAAGGTGCGCAACCCTTCAGGGAGTCCTGACAACTTGGCGGCCATAATCACAGATGCCCACGCAAGTAGGACCAGTATTATTGTCGCACTCTGGATAGCCCATGTAAAGGAAGCATTCGCAACCAATATTGCACCTACAAGCCCCAAGTACGGTATCCAGAGCATTGCCACAGCCCTTGACAGCGCAACATAAAGTACATAGATAGCCGTCAAAACCATCAGCGTTACAAATATTGGCCAGATATGTGGATTGGTTGTGTCGCACCCAGATGTACCTGATTGTACCGAGCTGGATGAACACCTTGACACAGCGTAAGTCCATCCGAGGACAAACAGTGCACCACAATGAAGGAATACCTTTGCCTGCCCAGATGCCGCCACTCCCTTAGTTACAACAATAGATTTTGTTGCTATTAGTACGTACACAATCAACAATGGTGCGAATGCAACCCCTCTCCACTCATTGAAGCGTAGAGATTCGATCGTGCTTGCCCATCCTAGCGCAAGGGCCAACATGCTCAACGTCGCGTATGCCCGTGACCTAATTACTCCTGCAAGGATGCTATATAAAATTGCACATACATATGCGCCGCCAGCCAATGAATCAGAAACCGATAAGCCATTCTGCCTAAGTGATAGAAAAATATAAGCAGCCACCATTGTTAGCGGAACTAGGATAGAAGCAATCGCGACATAGGTTTTCCCTATGACATTAAAGCGATCTGATCTCATACATAACCATCCAGCTATGGCGAATAGACCAGTGAGACCTGCCACCGATGCGAAACGGGTTACTTGTTGACTTGAGTTAGTTCCGTAGGCCTCAAAAAGGATTGTCGCAACGACAAGCAAAAATGCTCCCGTATACGAAACGATTTGGATGCTATTATCGCCAAAAAACTCCCGAAACGAAGGGCGGGCAGGTTCAGTACTTCCTGTTTGCTTATATGATGGAAGCCTTGATCCAGCCCATCCACTAGAACCTCGCACAATGGTTTCAAGAGCCTCATAGCGCTCTTGGAGATCTTGGCGAAGCGAGTCCAACGCCTCGCTCGTTACCGCTCCGTGTGGAGTAATGGTTGACAGCTCCTCAATTGCCCCTGAAAGGCGCGACATCTCACTTCTCACTAATTGCATCTCGGTCGGAGTAAAAGGTCGAACCGATTGAACTGCTGCGCAAGCGGCTGCATTGACACTCCCGCCCTGTTCTAAAATCTCCAAGGATGCTGCGGCTGCTACTTTCTGACGCTGCGAGTCAAAACCAAGTTGACTAGCCGCCCACTGTGCCCAACTTGCAAGGATTCCTTCTCGCTCCTCTTCAGAAAAATCCTTCCTGGGCATACTATAATCACTATCACAACAATCAGCACTAAGGGCGCGAAAACCTAAGATTAATTACTGTGGCCGAACACTTCCCCCATCTCGATAGGGCGCCCTTGGGCGATTGACAGCTGAGCTGCTATACCTATCGCGACTGCCTTCATACCATCTATCAGGCTTACCATCGTCGGACCCGTCGACGTAATTGCCTTCAAGAACTCTAAATGCTGAATATAACTTGACCCATGATGAAATCCTTCATAGCCGACCTGATGGCTCTCCACCTTATAGGAGTCAATATTGCCAACGAAGTGTTTGCCTCGACGCCCTATCCGTACGATATTTTCTGGAATCAGAGCCTCAATTTTACCTAGGTTACCTGTCGCAGCTAACTCTTCTTGATTGTAAGTTGCTTCCGCAAACATACAAAGGTCCAAGAGTGCCCGAGCTCCATTTTCAAAGTCCACAATTACGTAAGCATTATCTAATATATCGGGCCGCTCTCCGTTGTATAGTTCGTCTAGATGATTGACGTCTTGTCCCCCACTTGCCATTACGCGGATGGGCTCGCTCCCTACAATTAGCCGCATCAAATCAAAGAAGTGACAGCATTTTTCAACCAGAGTTCCACCACTGTTTCGGTTGAAACGGTTCCAATTATCTACTTTCTGCAGGAATGGGTAGCGGTGCTCCCGAATCGCCAACATCTTTAGTTCTCCGACTACTCCGTTGGCAACCTCTTGAATAAGTCTTGCGATTGGAGGCATAAACCTATATTCGAGCCCGACCCATACGATACGATTAGGAAATTTGCTAGATCGATTGTTGTATTTATCTACTATCTCATTGCACTGTTCAACCGTGGTACACAATGGCTTTTCGACCAAGATATGAAGACCAGTATCCATCAAGTCCATAAGTATCCCGTGGTGGGTCATGTTGGGACTTGCAACTACAACTGCATCACAAACTCCTTGCTTAATAATCTCTCTATAGTCTCCGTGACAAGTCACCTTTGAATTTATGGGAAGAAGACCTCGAGCGAGTTCAAGTGACGATTTGTTTGGATCAGCAAGAGCTGTGATCTCTGCCCCATCAATGTTGAGCACATTTTGTATATGCTCAATCCCCATCATTCCGGTACCAATTATCCCATATCGAATCACGATTTGTTGTAACCCATCGATTGCTTAGACTTTCGCATCGGGGGATGAATCGCTCAGACCTCCGTAACGCCGATCTCGATTCTGATACTCTCGAACAGCTGCATATAGATGCTCTTTAGAGAAATCTGGCCACAAGACATCGGTAAACACCAATTCACTATAGGCCAATTGCCATAACAGAAAGTTCGATATACGGTACTCTCCTGAGGTTCGTACATATAAATCGACATCAGGCATCTCAGGAAAGTAAAGCCTCGACTGGATTGCCCGCTCATCAACTTTCTTTACCTTATCGTCCACTAGCTTTTGAACTGCATCCACGATTTCAGTACGTCCGCCGTAATTGAAAGCTACAGTAAAATTAGCCTTCTTGTTCTTGCGAGTCAGCTCCTCTGATTCTTGAATCCTTCGCAATAACCTGCGAGGCACTCTCCAGTCACGACGACCAGCAAAGCGAATTCTTATTCCAAGATCATTGATGTAGTCACGTCTTCTCACCAAAACGTCCTCGTTGAACTTCATCAGAAATGCGACTTCACTGGGAGGCCTACGCCAATTCTCCGTCGAAAAGGCATAGACTGTATACCACTTGACCCCAATGTCAACAGCTGCTTCCAATGATTCAAGAATTGCCGACTCCCCAGCAGCGTGACCCTCGGTTCGTTCAAGTCCTCGCTGAGAGGCCCACCTCCCGTTGCCATCCATGACAACCCCCACGTGATTGGGCACCCTGGTCGGATCGATCGAAAAGGCATTGCAGATATCTTTTGCGGAGTCTTTTTGCTTTGACATTATCAAAACAATAGCTCTTTATCGCCTAGACAGCTAGCATAACTATTAGAGAGAAAGTGTTTTGGATAGTATAGTGCTCCATGCAATCTAACGAAGCTGCGCCTGGATTTGGCGACGACACCTCCTGCGAGGATATTCTAGGCGCGGCAACGGCCAAGCTCCCAGGTGGCGGTGAGGATCGGCCTGGCCAGAAGTTGATGGCAAATGCCGTCTTCCAAGCGATCAGACAAGACCACCACATAGCAGTACAGGCAGGAACCGGTACAGGCAAGTCTCTTGCCTACCTAATACCGGCTATCGCTTCAAATAAGAAAGTTGTAATTGCTACTGCCACCAAGGCTTTACAGGACCAGCTGGCCAACAAAGACTTACCATTCTTGAAACGGGCACTCAACAAAAACTTCACCTTTAGCCTCTTGAAAGGACGCTCAAACTACATCTGCCTTCAGAAACTACGCGAGGTCTCTGGACGCGATATTGATAAGGCTCCAACACAGCTAGGTCTGGCTGAGGGGCTGGATGAACGTCTGGATGACCCAGACAGCGATTTAGAACTTTATGGCTTTGAAGATCAGCTATCAAATCGTAACTTCGTCGATGATTTGAAGGCTCTCATCGCTTGGGGCGAAACAACTCTCAAGGGTGACATCGCCGAGTTTCTCCGCGAACCAAACTCAAGAGCTTGGGCAGCTCTATCGACGACCTCACAAGAGTGCCCAGGTGCCAACGAGTGCCCTTCCGGATCAGTCTGCTTTGCCGAGGCAGCCAAACACCGCTCAAGTTCCTCTGACCTAGTTATAACCAATATTCATCTATATTGCTCTCATCTAGCATCCGAAACTGGAGTATTACCCAAGCACGATATAGTGATTTTTGATGAGGCCCATCAGCTCGAAGACATTGCTAGCTCATCTTTCGGGGTCGAACTAAGCGCCAACCATATTAGGAACTTCGCTAGATCTCTCAAGCCCCTGCTTGGTAAAGATAAGGCCGAAGGCGAAGCCGACTTAGTCGATTCTCTTGACAAGCTTGCAGACGATTTCGAAAGACGATCAAGTCAATTACCTCGTGAGACAGGAGTCGTTGCACTAGATGAACTCCTAGTGGATTGCCTTAATTCGATTCGGCAAACACTATCCGGTGCAATTGGAGCTTTGAGCAGGGCGGTTCAAGAACTTGAAAGTAATCCTAGCTTAACGGCCGACAAGTATCAGTTGAAAAAAACTCGGATTGTTCGAGCTACCCAGGTTGCGTTTTCCTTGGACGATAACCTGAGTCGGTTTCTTACGTCCACCAAAGGTGACGTTATCTGGACCAAGGAAATCTCCAACACTACAATTCTCAACCTAGCGCCAATCGACATACGACACACGTTAGCCTCGCGGCTTTTTGAGAACACAACAAGTGTGCTAACGAGCGCAACTCTTCCGCAAGCTATCGTCTCTCGACTTGGCTTAGTTAGCGTAGGCGTGGGCGTAGGCGTTGGCGTGGGCGACGGTGGTGGCGTTGGCGTTGGCGTTGGCGTGGGCGACGGTGGTGGTGGTGGCGTTGGCGTTGGCGTGGGCGACGGTGGTGGTGGTGGTGACGAGCAGGAGAGCACGGGCGTTGACATGGA